>JAFEDP010000036.1 GCA_018241545.1 Pseudomonadota bacterium | reverse complement strand
CTCTCCGCAGCTCGAACGCCCGTTCTTCCGGGTAGCGCCGCACCTGATCGACACCATACTGCTGGCGAGCGCCGTGCTGCTCGCGGTGATCGTGCGCCAGTACCCGTTCGTCAACGCCTGGCTCACGGCAAAGGTCGTCGGCCTGGTCGCCTACGTCGTGCTGGGGTCGCTGGCCATCCGGCGCGGGCGTACGCCGCGCGTGCGCGCGCTGGCCTTCGCTGGCGCGCTGCTGTCGGTCGCCTACATCGTCGGGACGGCCCTGCACCACGACCCCAACCCGGGTCACTGGTAGCGGGCGCCGCTCAGGCAGCGGCGCGCGCCGGCCGCCGCGCCAGCTCCAGGGCGAGGATCCCGGCGACGATCAGCGCCACTCCCCACCACTGCGCGGGCCGCAGGCGCTCGTCGAGCAGCCAGGCGCCCAGCAGGATCGTGGTGGGCGGACCGATCGTCGAGACCACCGAGGCGCGCGGCGCCCCCAGCCGGCGCACGCCCTCGGCCATGGCCAGCATCGGGATCACCGTGGCGAGCAGCACGATGGCGACCAGCAGGGCGCAGGAACGCGCCGTCCAGGCGTAACGCAGCGGGCCGCCGCCGAGCGCGGCGTGCGCCCCGAGGCAGGCGGTCGAGGCGGCGAGTGCGTAGAAGGTGAATGCGACGCTGCCGAGCGGGCCGGTCCAGCGGTCGCTCGCGAGGTAGTACAGCGCGAAGGTGAGCGCGCAGGCGAGCACCAGGCCGGCGCCGGCCGCATTGCCGCGCAGTACCGCCGGGTCGAGCCCGGTGACGACCATCAGGATGCCGGCGTAGGTGATCGCGAGGGCCACGACGACGTGCGCCTCCGGGCGCCGCCGGTAGAGCACCGAGTACAGCAACACCACCATCGACGGGTACGAGAACAGCAGGACGCGCTCGACGCTGGCGTCGATCAGAGTCAGCGCGCGGAAGTCCAGCAGCGCGCCGAGGTAGTAGCACAGGCAGCCGCCGCCCAGGGCCCCGAGCAGCGCGGCGCGCGGCGGCCGCAGCAGAGTGCGCGGGCCGACCGCCCAGATCGCCCACGTGGCGACGATCGGCAGCGACAGCAGTGCCCGCGTCGTCACCACTGCGTCCGCACTCCAGCCCTCCGCGTAGAGGAGCTTGGCGATGACCCCCTTGGAGGCGAACCCGGCGGCGCTGAGCACCGCGAGCGCAACACCGACCAGCCCGCTGCCGCTCCCCGCTGCCGGCGCCCGGGTCACGCCGGCGCGCCGTGCCACGTCGCGAAGTCCGGCACCGGCAGCCGTTCGGGCCGAAACCGGTTGACCGGCGCCTCGGGATCGGCATAGCCGAGTGCCATGCCGCACATCAGCACCTGGGAAGCGGGCACCCCGAGGCGCGCGCGGATCTCCGCGTGGTACGGCGCCCACGCGGCCTGGGGACAGGTCGCGAAGCCGGCGGCGACGGCCGCCAGCATCACCGACTGCAGGAACATGCCGTAGTCGAGCCAGCTACCGGGGCCGAGGTCGTCGTCGATGAAGAAGAACAATCCGACCGGCGCGCCGAAGAAGTCGAAGTTGCGCAGTTCCTGCGCCTTCGCGGCGTCGCGGTCGCCGCGGCCGATGCCGAGCAGCCCGTAGAGGCCCCAGCCGCAGGCCCGTCGGCGCGACAGGTATGGCTCGCGCCACGTCGGCGGGTAGTACGCATAGGGCCAGAGCGGCGGCGCGTCGGCCCGCGCCGCGCGCGCACGCACGGTGGCGCAGATCTCGTCGCGCACCGCGCCGGTGACCACGTGCACGCGCCACGGCTGGATGTTGCTGCCGCTGGGCGCGTACCGGGCGAGTTCCAGCAGCGCGGCGATCGCCGCCGGATCTACGGGTCGGCTCAGGAAGGCGCGGGTCGAGCCGCGCGTGCGCAGGGCGGTGGCGACGTCCATCGGGCATCCGGATCGCGGAACAGGGCGGCCAATGTAAGCGATCCGTCGCGGCGGCGCACGGCGCGCCGCCGGGCTACTCGGTCTCCCCGAGGCGCTTGTCGCGCAGACTGTCGCGGGCGCGCTCCAGCCGCGCGCTCAGGTCGGGCCCGAGCCGCAGCGCCACGCCGATCGAGAGCACGTCGATCAGCGTGAGCTGGGCGAGCCGCGTGGTCATCGGCGTGTAGACGTCGGTGTCCTCGTCGACTGCGATCTCGAGCGGTACCGTGCTCGCCTGGGCGAGCGGAGACGCCGGCGGGGCGATGGCAATCACTGCGGCACCGGCGTCGCGGGCGAGCTCGACGCTCGAGATCAGGTCGATCGTGCGCCCGGTGCTCGAGATCGCGAGCACCACGTCGCCGGGCACCAGCATCGTGGCGGCCATGCCGTGGACATGCGCATCCGAGTACGACGCGGCCTGCAGGCCGAGCCTGAAGAACTTGTGGCGCGCGTCGGCGGCGACGATGCCGGAGCTGCCGAGCCCGTAGCACTCGATGCGGCGCGCCCGGGTCAGCAGGTCGATGGCCCTCTCGAGCCTCGCCGCGTCGACCTGGCCGGAGACGTCGCGCAGCGTGCGCGCGGCGCGCTCGAAGACCTTGGCGGCGAGATCCGCCGGCGAGTCGGCGCGGCCGATGTCGCGGTGCAGGAACGCGGCGCCGCTGCCGAGGCTGTGCGCGAGCCGCAGCCGGAACGACTGGTAGCCGTCGAGGCCCAGCGAGCGGCAGAAGCGGATCACGGTCGGGTCGCTGACACGGGCGCGGGCGGCCACCACCGACAGCGTGTTCTGCAGGATCCAGGCCGGAGCCGCCAGCACGGCGTCGGCGACCCGCGCCTCGGCCGGCGGCAGCGAGTCGCGCAGCGCCGCGATTCGCCGCAGCAGCTCGCTGTCGGCGCCGGCGCGCTCGGCAGGGGCGTCCGGGGGCGCGCTCACAGCTCGTCGTACCAGGCGAAGCCGTCGCGGGCGATCAGCGCGCTCGATGCCGCGGGGCCCCAGCTACCGGCGGCATACGGGCGCGGCCCCTGCTCGTCGGCGTCCCACGCGGCACGGATCGGGTCGATCCAGTTCCATGCGGCGTCGACCTCGTCGCGCCGCATGAAGAGCGTCAGGTTGCCTAGAATCGCATCGCCCAGCAGCCGTTCGTAGGCCTCGAGCGGCCGGCCCTTGAACGACTCGCCCAGGTCGAGCGCGAGGTCCACGGGCTTGAGCCGCATCGCCTCGCCGGGGCTCTTCGCCAGGATGCGCAGGGTGATGCACTCGTCGGGCTGCAGGCGGATCACCAGCCGGTTGGGCAGCTGGGAGCTGAATGGGCCCTCGAAGATCGAGTGCGGTACCTGCTCGAAGGTGACGACGATCTCGGCCACGTGCTCGTGCAGGCGCTTGCCGGTGCGCAGGTAGAATGGCACGCCGGCCCAGCGCCAGGTGTCGATCTCGGCCTTGAGGGCGACGAAGGTCTCGGTGCGGCTGTCACCGGCGACGCCCGGCTCCTCGAGGTAGCCGCCGGCACGGCTGGCGCCGACGACTCCGGGCCGGTACTGCCCGCGCACGGTCTTGATCAGCGCCTCGGCGTCGCCGATCGGTCGCAGCGCGCGCAGCACCTTGAGCTTCTCGTCGCGCACCGCGTCCGCGGCGCTGGTCGCGGGCGGCTCCATGGCCAGGATGCACAGCAGCTGCAGCAGGTGGTTCTGGACCATGTCGCGCAGCGCGCCGGTCCGGTCGTAGAACTCGCCGCGCGATTCGACGCCCAGCTGCTCGGCGACGGTGATTTGGACGTGGCGCACCTGGCCGCGGCGCCACAGCGGCTCGAACAGGGCGTTGCCGAAGCGCAGCGCCAGCAGGTTCTGGACCGTCTCCTTACCCAGGTAGTGATCGATGCGGTAGATCTGGCGCTCGCCGGCGATCGCGCCGACGGTCTCGTTGATGCGCCGGGCCGACGCGGCATCCTCGCCGAGCGGCTTCTCGAGCATGATCCGGGACTCGGGCGTGACGATGCCGGCGGCGGCGAGCTCGCGGCAGATCGCCGCGAACAGGTCCGGCGCGGTCGACAGGAAGAACAATCGCGGCACGCCGGGGCGCGCGCCGAGCAGCGTCGCGAGCCCGGCATAGTCGGCCGACGCGGTGGCGTCGAGCGGCGCGTAGCTCAGCAGCGCAGCGAAGCCGTCCCAGCGGTCCTCGCGGAAGTCTGCGCCCAGGTGCTGGCGGCAGGCCGCCTGCGCCAGCGCCCGGTAGGCCTCGGTCGTGTGCCGCGTGCGGGCGAGTGCGAGCACCCGCGAGCCGGGCGTGATCCAGCCGTCCATGTAGCGCCGCATGAGGGCGGGCAGCAGCTTGCGCATGGCGAGGTCGCCGGTACCGCCGAACAGGACGAGGTCGAAGGGCGGCCCGGGACGAGGGGTCGAGTGGCTGGTCGGCGTGGATCGCGCATCGGTGCTCATGGCTGTTACGTAGTATATCTACCTGACGGGCGCGCACAAGCTGGCGCGCTAGGTTCTATAACTGCCTGTATATTAATACTTAAGTGGACGCTCCCGGTGACGAGTCCAACAATCGTGTATATATACTACACGTGTCGTTCTACCCGGAGTGTCTGGTGAAGTCATCCTCCCCGGTCCGGATCCATCCGGTCGTCCGCGAGGTCACCGAGCGGATCCGCGCGCGCAGCAGTGACAGCCGGGCCGCCTACCTCGAGGGACTGGAGACGGCGCGCGCGCGCGGTGCCACGCGCGCGCGCCTGTCCTGCGGGAACCTCGCCCACGTCTGCGCCGCCTCCGGCGCGGTCGACCGCGAGCGCCTGCAGGCGGTGCGCAGCCCCAACCTCGCGATCGTTTCCGCCTACAACGACCTGCTGTCCGCACACCAGCCGCTCGAGGCCTACCCGGCGCTGCTCAAGGAGGCCGCGCGCGCGGCCGGCGCGGTCGCGCAGTTCGCCGGCGGCGTGCCCGCGATGTGCGACGGTGTGACTCAGGGGCAGCCGGGCATGGAACTGTCCCTGATGAGTCGCGACGTGATCGCGCTCGCGACCGCGGTCGCGCTCACGCACGACGCCTTCGACGGCGTCGCCTGCCTCGGGGTGTGCGACAAGATCGTGCCGGGACTGTTGATCGGCGCACTGTCCTTCGGCCACCTGCCGGCCGTGTTCGTGCCGGCGGGGCCGATGCCGTCGGGGCTCGCCAACGCCGAGAAGGCCCGCGTGCGCCGCGAGTACGCCGCAGGCCGCGTCGGACGCGATGCGCTGCTGGAGGCGGAGCTGCGCAGCTACCACGCGCCGGGCACGTGCACGTTCTACGGCACGGCCAACAGCAACCAGATGCTGATGGAGGCCATGGGGCTGCACGTGCCGGGCAGCGCGTTCGTGCCACCCGGTACGCCGCTGCGCGATGCGCTGACCGGCTACGCGGCGGCGCGCCTCGCGGCCGTGACCGCTCTCGGCCGCGACTACCGGCCGGTGGGCCGGCTGGTCGACGAGCGAACGCTGGTCAATGCGGTCGCCACGCTGCTGGCCACCGGCGGCTCGACCAACCACACGATCCACCTGGTCGCCATCGCGCGTGCCGCGGGCCTCGAGCTCACCTGGGACGACTTCGACGAGCTCGCGGCGGTCGTGCCGCTGATCGCGCGCGTCTACCCGAACGGGGAGGCCGACGTGAACCGCTTCCACGCGGCCGGCGGCACCGGCTTCGTGATCCGCGAGCTGATCCACGCGGGTCTGCTGCACGGCGATGCGCGCACGCTGGTCGGCGACCTCGCCGCCTACGCGCGCGAGCCGTACCTGGGCGAGGGCGGCCTCGCCTGGCGCGACGCGCCTGCCGCGCCGCTCGATCGCGACGTGCTGCGCCCCGCGGCCGAGCCGTTCAATGCCGACGGCGGCATCCGCGTGCTGCGCGGCAACCTCGGTCGCTCGGTGATCAAGACCTCGGCGCTGCGTGCGCAGGATTTCGTGGTCGAGGCACCGGCAGCCGTCTTCGAGAGCCAGGAGGCGCTGGCGGCGGCCTTCCGCGCCGGCGCGCTCGAGCGCGACGTGGTCGCGGTCGTGCGCGGGCAGGGGCCACGTGCGAACGGCATGCCCGAGCTGCACCAGCTGACGCCGGTGCTCGGCGCGCTGATGTCGCGCGGCCACCGGGTCGCGCTGGTCACCGACGGGCGCATGTCCGGGGCGTCGGGACCGGTGCCGGCGGCGCTGCACGTGACGCCGGAGAGCGTCGCCGACGGGCCGCTCGCCCGGGTGCGCGATGGCGACCGGATCCGCCTCGACGCCCGCCGCCGCGAGCTCGAGCTGTGCGTGCCCGCCGACGAGCTGGCGCGGCGCCCGCGCGCGGCGCCGCCGCCGGAGGCGGCCGGCTACGGGCGGGAGCTGTTCACGACGCTACGCCGGGCGATCGGCAGCGCCGAGAGCGGGGCCGTGTCATGTCAGTGACGCCCGCGCTGGGCGAGCTGCTGCGGCGGGCGCCGGTGATCCCGGTGCTGACGATCGTCGACGCCAAGGTCGCCGTGCCGCTCGCGCGGACCCTGGTGGCCGCGGGGCTGCCGGTGCTGGAGGTGACGCTGCGTTCGGGCGCGGCGCTCGCCGCCATCGCGGCGATGCGGGCCGCCGTGCCAGAGGCGCTCGTCGGTGCCGGCACGGTGCTCGACGCGCGCCAGCTGCACGACGCGGTCGCTGCCGGCAGCCAGTTCCTGGTCTCGCCCGGGTTCAGCGCAACGCTGTGCACGGCCGCGCAGGGCGCCGGCGTCCCGCTGCTGCCGGGCGTCGCCACGCCGAGCGAGGTCATGGCCGCGCGGGCGGCCGGCCTCGACACCCTCAAGTTCTTCCCGGCAGCCCAGGCCGGCGGCGTGCCGATGCTGCGCGCCCTGGCGGCGCCGTTCCCCGACGTGCGCTTCTGCCCGACGGGCGGCATCGACCTCAAGTCAGCACCCGACTACCTCGCGCTGCCGAACGTGCTGTGCGTCGGGATGTCCTCGGTGGCCCCGGCGGTGCTGCTCGAGTCGGGCGACTACGGCGGGATCGGGCGACTGGCCCGGCAGGCCGCCGCGCTCGGACCCCGCTCGGGCGCCTGAGCGCGCCCCGGATCCGCCGCGCGGCCGGGACCGTCGTGGCGGTCCCGGGCCGCGCGGGACGTGCCCGCCTTACTTGCCGCCGAAGTGGTACGAGACGTCGAGTCCGAAGGCGCGTTCGGTGGCCGAGTGGATGAACGAGCCGCCGAACTCCGGCGCCGGGATGACCTCGGCGAGGTACTGCTTGTTGGTCAGGTTGCGGCTCCAGGCCACCACGTCCCAGTTGTCGCCGCGCAGGCCGAGGCGTGCGTTCAGCAGCTCGTACGCGTCGCGCGCCGTGCGCGAGTAGTCGCCCGGGGCGCCGAACAGCGTCTGTACCGAGTTGTTCTGCACCGCGCTGAACCAGGTCTTGCCGACCGCGCTCATGTCGAGGCGGGCGACCAGCGACAGGCCCTGCGCCAGCGGCACGTGCAGGTCGATGCCCGCGTCGGCCGTGTACTCGGGCGCGTACGGCACCCGGTTGCCGGCCGTGTACGGGCGCCCCGAGTAGCTGTCGATGTTGCTGTCGACGGTCGCGCCGCCGGCGAACAGCGTGACGTAGGAGCCGACCTTCCACTTCGCGTCCAGCTCGACGCCCTTGATCGTCGCCTCGTCGATGTTGGTGACCACGCGCAGCAGGCCGAACGGTCCGGCGAAGAAGTTGAAGATCTGCATGTTGTCGACCTTGGTGCGGTACAGCGACGCACCGAGGAACAGCGTGTGGTTGACGAGGTCGGCCTTGAAGCCGAGCTCGGCCGCCTTCGACACCTCCTTCTTGTACTCGTCGGACACGCCGTTGGGGTACTGCGCGCTCGCGATCGGCAGCGCCGGCGTGGTCGTGACCGTGCCGAGCGGGTTCGAGGCACTGACGCCGGTCACGTAGTAGAGGTTCGAGAAGTACTGCTGCACCGTCGCCTGGCTGCCGGAGGAGTTGAAGCCACCGCTGCGGAAGCCGTAGCCGTACGAGGCGTACAGCGACATGTTCGGGTCGAACTTCCAGTTGGCCGACAGCTTCGGCTGGAACTGGCTGTAGGTCTGCGACCGGCTCGGGATCGAGGTCGCGCCCGGGTTCACGTTGTAGTAGGGGTTGATGTAGTACGAGCAGTTGCCAGCGCCGTCGACGTACTGGCTGCCGGCGCCGCACACCGGCTGGCCGAACGGGCCGAAGCCGACGGTCTGCGGGTTGATCTTCGGCACGTTGTTGTCGACCGTGCGCTTCTCCGAGTCGTAGCGCGCGGCGAGCGCCAGCTCGAGGTTCGGCACGACGTCGTAGGCAAGCTGGCCGAACACCGCGGAGACCTTGCTCTCGAAGTCGTCGTTGTAGAGCAGGTCGGTCGGGTTCGGGCCGGTGGTCGGCACGAACGCCTGCGCGAGCAGGTTGCCGTTGCCCGGGTCCGAGCCCTGCGACACGACGACGTGGCGCTTGATGTCGGCGTAGTACAGGCCCGCCTGCCAGCGCAGCGGCTGGTTGGCCGGCGAGGTGAAGCGAATCTCGGCCGACGTGTCCTTCTGGTCGCGCTGCTGGTACTGGTAGCCGTCACAGCTCGCCGGGCTGTACGGCGGCAGGATCGAGTTGGCGCCGGCGTAGAAGGTCGGCGAGGGCAGCGGCCCGCCCACCTGGTTGGCGATGTCCGACTGGCACTGCGGCACGGCGCCGTACAGGCCGAACGCCGCGCTGGTGCCGTCGGTCAGGAAGAAGTTCGTCTCGTCGTTGTACGCGACCCAGGCGGTCAGCGTGCCGGCGTCATACTTCCAGTCGCCCTTCACCGAGACCTGCTTGGTCTTCTGGACGTTCTGCGGAACGATGTTGTTGATGTAGTCGAACTGGTGCGCGTTGACGTTCTGGTAGAAGTCCGGGTTGAGCCCGGCGAAGGCCGGCAGCGCGAACGCCGCATTGAAGTTGATCGCGCCGCCGCTGATCTTGGAGTAGCGCGCCTTGATGTCGATGTCGCCGTTGTCGCCGACCTTGAACACGAGGCGCGGCGCGACGCCGTACTCCTTGTAGTAGTCGGCGCAGTCGCCGCACTTCAGGAAGCTGTTGTAGAAGAAGCCGTCCGTCTTGCGGTAGAAGGCGCTGACGCCGGCGCTGACGCCGTCGGCGAGCGGGCCGCCGACGTAGAGGCTGCCCTTCTCGGTGCCCTTGTTGCCGCCGCCGAGGTTGATGTCGGCCTCGAACGCGTCGCCCGGCTTGTGGGTGGTCACGATGACCGCCCCGGCCACCGCGTTGCGGCCGTAGAGCGCGCCCTGCGGGCCCTTGACCATCTCGATCTGGTCGACGTTGGCGAATTCCTGGTTGAAGCCGTTCGGGTTGGTCAGCAGCACGCCATCCACGACGAAGGCGAAGTTCGTCTCGGCGTCGCGGCCGGTGTTGATGCCGCGGATGCTGACCTGCATGTCGCCGACCTCGGCGGTCTGCACCTGCGACACGCCGGGCGTGAGCATGATGAAGTCCTGCGGCCGCTCGATGCCGGAGGTCTTGATGTCCGTGGCGGTGAAGGCCTGCACCGAGACCGGCACGTCGACGAGCTTCTCCTCCCGCTGACGGGCCGTGACGACGATCTCTTCCAGCTCGTTGCCGGCCTTCGGAGCGGGCGCAGTCTGCGCACGCGCGGGGCTGGCCAGCACCGCGGCGATGCTTGCCGTCAACAGCGTCAGACGGTGGATGCGGGTCTTCATGGGTTCCCTCGAATGGTGGTGGGGCCTTCTGTCACGGACCGCTGCGTCAGCCATGCGGCCCGACGCCCTCCGCGCGGTGCGCATGTGCGGCTAGATTGTATACAACCGCATTTTCAGAATAGCACCGGTTTCCGTGTAGCCGCAACGCGACGTGCGCGCCAAAACGAGGCTCCCGCACGGCTGGATAGCGTATAAACAGTGCAACACGCCCCTTAAGCAATTGACCGCACGCCTCGGTGCGCCGTGTTGCGGCAGCGCAACGGTATACCGGGGCGCGCCTGATATCATGCCGAGCCGCGCCCGCACCGACGGCGCCGGCCCTGCGACCCGATGTACCGCCAGAACATCCAGTTCCCCGCGAAGGACGCGCCGCTGCGCGAGGACGTCCACGCGCTGGGAGCCCTGGTCGGCGAGATCCTGCTCGAGCAGTGCGGGCGGGCGCGCTTCGATCTCGTCGAGGGTGACCGCGTGGCGGCCATCCGCCGCCGCGAGGGCGTCGACGGCGGCGCCGAGGAACTGCTCGCGCGCACGCGCGGGCGCGACCCGCGCGAGGCCCGCGACCTCGTGCGCGCGTTCTCGACCTGGTTCCACGTCGTCAACCTCGCCGAGAAGGTCCACCGCATCCGGCGGCGGCGCGAGTACCTCAACGACTCGGCGCAGCCGCAGCCGGGCGGCCTCGACGACGCGCTGGCGCGGCTCGCGCGCGAGGGGCTCACGGCCGCGGACGTCCGCGACCTGCTGGGGCGGCTGTGCGTCTACCCGGTGTTCACGGCGCACCCGACCGAGTCGATGCGCCGGACGATCCTGCGCAAGCAGCAGCAGATTGCCGAGCTGCTGCTCGACCGCCTCGACCCGTCGATGACGCCGGCGGAACGCCGCGCGACCTGGGAGCAGATCCGCACCGAGCTGACCTCGGGCTGGCAGACCGAGGAGCACCCGCGCGAGCGGCTCACGGTCGCCGACGAGCGCGAGCACGTGCTGTTCTTCCTGTCCGAGATCCTGTACCGGATCGTGCCCGGCTTCTACGAGGAGTTCGCCACCTCGATCGAGCGCGCCTTCGGCGCACCGGTCGCGGTGCGCGAGCTGCCGCGGGTGCTGCGCTTCGGCAGCTGGGTCGGCGGCGACATGGACGGCGCGCCGGACGTGCACGCCAAGACCATCCGCGAGACGCTGCAGCGCCAGCAGCTGGTGATCGTCAACGCGTACTTCCTCGAGGTGCAGCGTCTCGGCGAGCGCCTGTCGCAGAGCGCGAGCCGGGTGGGCGTGTCGCGCGCGCTGCAGTCGAGGATCGACGAGTACGCCGCGCTGCTGCCGGCGGCGCACCAGAGCGCGCCGGCGCGCCACGACCGCCAGCCGTACCGCCAATTCTGCGCGCAGCTCGCGGCCCGCCTGCGCAACACCTACGAGGGACGGCCGCACCACTACGAGGGCGCGGGCGAGTTCCTCGCCGACGTGCAGCTGATGGCCGACAGCCTGGCGGCCAACAACGGCGCCCGCGCCGGGCTGTTCCACGTCGAGCGGCTGCTACGCCGGACCGCGACCTTTGGCTTCCACCTCGCCACGCTCGACGTCCGCCAGCATGCCGACGTGCACCGTGCCGTGGTCGGGCAGGGCCTCGGCGAGCCGGACTTCGCCGCCCGGCCGACCGCCGCTAGGGTCGAGCGGCTGCGCCTCGCGCTTGAGCGCGACGAGGCGCCGTCGAACCCGCTCGATGCCGTCGGCCGGCGCACGCTCGCGGTGTTCGAGCAGCTGGTGCATGGCCGGCACCGCCACGGCCGCGAGGCGATCGGCGACTACGTCGTCAGCGGCGCCACCGGGCCCGACGACGTGCTCGCCGTGCTGCTGCTGGCGCGCTGGGCCGAGATGGTCGACAAGCGGATCGGCGAGGTGCCGCTCGACGTCGCCCCGCTGTTCGAGTCCGTCAGCTCGCTCGACGCCTGCGGCGACACGCTGCGTGCGCTGCTGGCAGAGCCGATCTATCGCCGCCACGTCGCCGCGCGCGGCGACCGGCAGGTGGTCATGATCGGCTACGCCGACGCCGGCAAGGAGAGCGGCTACGCCGCCTCGCGCTGGGCGCTGCACCGCGCGCAGGCGTCGCTGGCCGGCGCCGCCGCCGCGGCCGGCATCTCGCTGACCGTGTTCCATGGCCGCGGCAGCTCCACCGGCCGCGGCGCCAACCGCGCCGAGACGATCCTGCGCAGCGCCCCGCCCGGCAGCTTTCCGGGCGAGCTCAGGGTCACCGAGCAGGGCGAGGTGATCCACCAGAGCTACGCGCTGCGGCCGATCGCCATGCGCACGCTCGAGCAGGCCCTCGGCGGCGCGCTGCAGGTGCTCGCCGGCCGGCCGGCGCGACCGGCGCCGGAGCCGGCGTTCGCGGCCGCGCTCGATGTGCTCGCCGCCGCGAGCCGGGTCGCGTACCGGGCGCTCGTGTTCGAGTCGCCGGGGTTCTACGAGTACTTCCGCGATGCCACGCCGATCGACGTCATCGAGCGCATGCAGATCGGTTCGCGGCCCGCGACCCGGCCCGGCAGCACCGGCGTGCAGGCGCTGCGCGCGGTGCCGTGGGGCTTCGCCTGGAGCCAGAGCCGGCACCTGCTGCCGTCGTGGTTCGGCTTCGGCACCGGGCTGGACGCGGCGACCGCAGAGCAGGGCGCGGCGGTGCTCGAGCGCATGCTGGCGCACTGGCCGTTCTTCGGCGTGCTGCTCGACGAGGTCGAGTTCGGACTCGCGGTCGCCGACATGGACATCGCCGGCTGGTACGCCGCACTCGCCGCACCCGCCGTGCGCCACCACTTCGACACGGTCCGCGCCGAGCACGAGCGCACGCGCGACTGGCTGCTGCGGCTGCGGGGTGAGCGCCGGCTGCTCGACGGCGAGCCGTCGATCCAGCGGGCGATGAAGCTCAGAAATCCCTACGTCGATCCCATGCACTTGATGCAGATCGACCTGCTGCGCCGCTGGCGCGACGGCGGCCGGCAGGACTTCGACCTGCAGGACGCGCTGATCGCCAGCATCGCCGGCATCGCCCAGGGCCTGCAGGCCACCGGCTGAGCGGGCGCGCCGCGCTGCAGCAGCGGCGCGGTTCACGGTTCCGGCAAGGTCCGCGCGCGCGGCTCAAGGGGCGCCCGCGGCGGCCGATCTCTGGGATGCAGCCCGGAGGTGCCCGTGAAACCCGACCGCCGCCCCGTCCTCGACCCGCTGGCGACGCCCGAGACCGCCGTGTGGATGTTGTACGCAGGACTCGTGCAGGGTCTGCGCTGGCGCCGCCACCTGGCCACCGCCGTGCGGCCGGCGGTGCCGGACGTGGCACGTCGCGCACGCGATCTCGGCACGCGCTGAGCGCGCCCGCCGCGGGGTGCCTCAGCACTCCGGGACGTTGACCGCGAGGCCTCCCTGGGAGGTTTCCTTGTAGATCGCGGACATGTCCTCGCCGGTCTGGCGCATGGTCGCGATCACCTGGTCGAGCGTGACCTTGTGCGTGCCGTCGCCGCGCATGGCGAGGCGGGCGGCGTTGATCGCCTTCACCGCCCCCATCGCATTGCGCTCGATGCACGGGATCTGCACGAGTCCCGCGATCGGGTCGCAGGTCAGCCCGAGGTTATGTTCCATGCCGATTTCGGCCGCATTCTCCACCTGCTCGTTGGTGCCGTTGAGCGCGGCCACGAGCCCCGCGGCCGCCATCGAGCAGGCGACGCCGACCTCGCCCTGGCAACCCATCTCGGCGCCGGAGATCGACGCGTTCTTCTTGTACAGCATGCCGATCGCGCCGCCGACCAGCAGGAAGCGAACGACGCCATCGTCCGAGGCGCCCGGCTCGAAGCGCCGGTAGTACGTGAGCACCGCGGGCACGATGCCGGCGGCACCGTTGGTCGGGGCCGTCACGATCCGGCCGCCCGAGGCGTTCTCCTCGTTGACGGCCAGGGCGAAGGCGTTGACCCAGTCCATCGCCTGCATCGGCGAGGCGCCGCCGGCCTCGGTGAGCTGGCGATACAGCTTCGGCGCGCGCCGGCGCACCTTGAGCACGCCGGGCAGGAGTCCCTGCGAGCGGAAGCCGCGCTCGATGCAGTCCGTCATCACCGCCCAGATGTTCAGGAGCGCCGCCCGGGTCGCGGCCGCGTCGCGCCAGGCACCCTCGTTGGCCAGCACGAGCTCGTGCAGCTCGAGCCCGTGGGCGCGGGCCGCATCGAGCAGCGCCTCCGCCGACTCGAACGGGTACGGGACCGACACGGCCGCCGGGCCGGCGGCGCCCGCGTCGAGCTCGTCGGCGCGGGCGACGAACCCGCCGCCGGTCGAGTAGTAGTCCTCGCGGCACAGCACGCCGCCATGCGCGTCCAGCGCCGTGAAGCGCATGCCGTTGGAGTGGCCGGGCAGCGTCTGGTCGCGGTGCCAGAGGACGTTCATCGGCTCGTCGAAGGCGATCTCGCGCTGGCCGGCGAGGCGCAGCCGCGAGCTGCCGCGGATCCGCGCCAGCGTCGGTTCGACGATCGCCGGGTCGAGTCCCTCGGGCGAGTGCCCCTCGAGGCCAAGCAGCACGGCGCGGTCGGTGCAATGGCCGAGCCCGGTCAGGGCCAGCGACCCGTACAGCTGCACGCCGACCTGCGCAGTGCGCTCGATCAGACCCTGCGCGGCGAGGTCGAGCACGAAGCGGCGGGCGGCGTTCATCGGGCCCATCGTGTGCGAGCTCGAGGGTCCGATGCCGATCTTGAATATGTCGAGGACACTCAGGGTCATGGCGGAAGTCTCGCCGGATCGCCGCGGCGCCGCAATCGCCCAACGGATCAGCGGAGGTCGCTTTTTTGCAGCCGCTCGAGGGTCGCGTGGCGCCCGAGCGTGCGCGCCGTGGAGGCGAGGGCGGCCCGGTCGCGGGCGTCCGGCGGCAGGCACTCGCCGCCGCGCCGCCAGCAGGCCTCGAGCTCCGCGAGCGCCTCGCCGTGGCGGCCGAGCGCCACGAGCCGCACCAGCCGCTCCTCCGCGAGCCGGTCGGCGAAGCGCGCCTCGCCCCAGGCGAGCG
>JAFEDP010000369.1 GCA_018241545.1 Pseudomonadota bacterium | reverse complement strand
GTGCCGGACCGCGCGCGTCTCGAAGAACGTGTTCCGCATCGTGCTCACGCAGGGCCTCAACCGCCAGATCCGGCGCATGTGCGACGCCTTCGGCTACACGGTGCGCCGGCTCGTGCGCGTGCGCTTCGTCAACGTCCGCCTCGAGGGCCTGGAGCCGGGGCGCTGGCGCAACCTGACGCGCGCCGAGCTCGCGGGCCTCCTGCCCGGCCGCTTCGACCGAGGCCGGCCGCGCGCCGGCGAGGGAGCCCCCCGATGAGAGCCGTGTGGCTGCTGTGTTTGATGGTCCTGGGCGGCGCGGCGCTCGCGGGCGAGCCGCGCGCGCGCGACCTCGGCGTGCCGTTCGACGGTGCGCCCGGGCCGCTGAACGCCATCACCGACGTCGCCGGCGTCACGGTCGGCCAGGTCACGCTGCTCGACTCGGGCGACCCCAAGCACGTGGTGCGCACCGGCGTCACGGCGATTCTGCCGCGCGGCCGCGACACGAATGCCCTGCCCTCGTTCGCCGGCACGTTCGTGCTCAATGGCAACGGCGAGATGACCGGCACGGCTTGGCTCGAGGAGTCGGGCATGCTCGAGGGCCCGGTGCTGATCACCAACACCCACAGCGTCGGGGTCGTGCGCGACGCGGCGATCGCCTGGCGCGTCCGCGCCGGCGGCGCCGATGCCAGCGGCTACTGGTGGTCGCTGCCCGTGGTCGCCGAGACCTGGGACGGCTACCTCAACGACATCAACGGTTTCCACGTGAAGCCGGAGCACGTGTTCCAGGCGCTCGACGGCGCGCGCGGCGGGCCGGTCGAGGAGGGTGGCGTCGGCGGCGGCACCGGGATGATCTGCCACGAGTTCAAGGGCGGCATCGGCACGAGCTCGCGGCGCGTGACGATCGACGACCACGCGTACACCGTCGGCGTGCTGGTGCAGGCCAATTACGGCACGCGCGACGCGCTGCGCATCGCCGGCGTGCCGGTCGGCCAGCACCTGCGCGAGCACCGCGTCTACAGCGACGCGGCGCTCGGCGGCGACACCGGCTCGATCATCATCGTGGTCGCGACCGACGCACCGCTGCTGCCGCACCAGCTGAAGCGCCTCGCGCGCCGCGCCGCGCTCGGCCTCGCCCGCAACGGCAGCTACGCGGGCAATGGCTCGGGCGACCTGTTCGTCGCGTTCTCGACGGCCAACGTCGAGGCGGTGCGCGACCACGCCCTCAACACCGCCCAGTTCGTCGGCAACGATGCGATTAACCCGCTGTTCCTCGGCACGGTCGAGGCCACCGAGGAGGCGATCGTGAATGCGCTGGTGGCGGGTCGCGACATGCAGGGTCGCGACGGGCACTACGTCCTGGGCCTGCCGCACGCGGCCCTGCAGGACCTGCTGCGCCGCTACGGGCGGCTCGCCAAGCATTGATTCGGCAGGCGTTTTCGGCCGGGCGTTTCAGTACGCGGTCTTGACAGCGCGCCGCGGGTCGCGGCGTATAGTTCCTGGCGGTCGCGGCCACCGGTCGCGCAGGGAAGAACCGCCATGGACACCGCATTCCGTCGCATCGCGCTCCCGCTCGGGGCCCTGCTGCTCGGGCTGATCGCCGTCAAGGCCTTCGTGCTCAGCTGGGCGATCATCCCGCCGGGCTACACGGGCGTGCGCGTCAACCGGCTGGTGGCGCGCGGCATCAGCCGCGACGACACGGTCACCGGCTTCGTGCTCTACAACCCGGTGCAGACGCAGCTGATCGTCTACCCGACCTTCATCCAGCGCGTGGTCTGGACGCACGACACGCACGAGGGCAACCCGCTCAACGAGGAGTTGACCTTCAACACCAAGGACTCGGTGCCGGTGAACCTCGACGTCGCCGTCAGCTACCGGCTCGACCCGGCGCAGGTGCCGTCGTTCTACACCAAGTTCCGCGCCGACCGGATCGAGACCTTCACGCACGGCTTCCTGCGCGACACGGCGCGCAACGTGGTGGTGGCGGTGGGCTCCGAGTACACCTTCGACGACATCAACGGCGGCCGCAAGGAGGAGTTCCTCGACCGCACCGCGCGCGAGCTCAACGCGCGGCTCGCCGGCTTCGGCGTGGCGATCCAGCAGTTCGGACTGATCGGCGCGCTGCGGCCGCCGCCGGCGCTGCTCGAGGCCGTGAACGCCAAGACGCGCGCGATCCAGGATTCCATCCGCGCCGAGAACGAGGTGCGCATGGCGCAGGCCGAGGCCAAGAAGCGCGTCGCGATCGCCGAGGGCGAGGCGGCGGCCAACCGCGCGCTGCTGCTGTCGCTCGATGCGAAGCTGTTCGAGTGGGAGCGGCTCAAGCTGCAGCACGAGGCCATCCAGAAGTGGAACGGCGCGGCGCCCGCGGTGCTCGCCGGATCGGGCGGCGGGATGCTGTTCAACATCCCGGTGCAGCCGTCGGTGCCGGTGCGCTAGCTACGCGCTCAGCGCGACCGGCAGTGCCGGCACGGACGGCGGGGCGTCCGCGACCGGGAAGCGCTGTGCGCGCCAGCGCTCGAAGTCGCTGCGCAGCAGCGGCTTGGACCACCAGTAGCCCTGGCCGAGGTCGCAGCCGAGCGCGGCGAGCTGATCGGCCGTGGCCTCGTCCTCGATGCCTTCGGCGACGACCTCGAGGCCGAGGCTGCGGGCCATCTCGAGCGCGGCGCGCACCACCGCGGCGACGTCGGAGCTCGAGCCGAGCGCGCTGACGAACGAGCGGTCGATCTTGAGCTCGTCGACCGGCATGCGCGTCAGGTAGCTCAGCGAGGAGTAGCCGGTGCCGAAGTCGTCGATCGCGAGGCTGACACCGAGCATGCGCAGCGCCTCGAGCCGGCCGAGGGCCTGTGCCGGGTCGGCGATGAAGCCGCTCTCGGTCAGCTCCAGCCCGAGCAGCGACGGCGGCAGGCCGCTCGCGGCGAGGGTCTCGCGCACGCAGGTCTCGAAATGCGGGTCGGCGAGGTCGTCGGCGCTGATGTTGACGGCGATCGGCAGGCCCCGGCCGGCGGCGTGCCAGGCGGCGCCCACCGCCGCCGCCTCGCGCAGCGCGAAGCGCGTCAGCTGGCGGATGAAGCCCGCCTGCTCGGCGAACGGCACGAACGCGCCGGGCGGCAGCAGCCCGCGCGTCGGGTGCTGCCAGCGCAACAGCGCCTCGACGCCGCGCAGCGCGCCGGTCGCGAGGCCGATCTTCGGCTGGAACGCGAGCACCAGCTCGCGCTCGTCGATCGCGCGCCGCAGCTCGCCGAGCAGCGACAGCTGGTCGGGGGTCGCCACTCGCCAGGCCGGGTCGTAGCGGCGCAGGTCCGAGTTGTCGCGGCGGGCGCGCTCGAGGGCGAGGTCGGCGCAGCGCAGCAGGTCGTCGGCATCGGCGCTGTCGGCCGGTGCGCCGGCGAGGCCGACCGCGGTGCTGACGTCGATCGCCTGGCCGGCGACGACCACCGGCGCCGCGAGCCGCGCGAGCAGCAGCGCGCCCCACTGCTCGGGCGTGGTGCCGGCG
>JAFEDP010000368.1 GCA_018241545.1 Pseudomonadota bacterium | reverse complement strand
CGGTCGGCGAGCAGGGTCACGAGCGCGCGCTGCTGCAGCGCCTCGTGGATCGCGAGCGCGGTGGTGGTGCCGTCCTGGCGGGCGTTGATGATGCTGGCCGCGATCTCCGGGTTGAGCGAGGCGAGCAGGCGCGACACGGTGGGGTTCTGCTCGATGTCGATCACCGGGCGCACCTCGAGCTCCGGTCGCTGCAGCGCGAGCACGCGCAGCGCGTCGAAGCTGCCGACGTGCGCGCCGATCAGCAGCGCGCCGTGCTTGAGGTCGAGCGCCTGGTGCAGCTCCGCGAGGCCGAAGGTGCGGATGTCGAAGCCGCGGAACGCCTCGCTCAGCAGGAACACGCGGTCGAGCGTCACCACCGAGAACGTGTAGATGTGCCGGGCCACGTCCCACAGCGTCGCCGGGCGCCCGAGCGCGCGCGTCAGGAAGCGGCGCGAGGCGCGCCGCTCGGGCCCGCGGCGCCACAGGAAGTACAGGGTCGCCGGCATCAGCACGAGGCGCGCCGGCAGGCGCCCGACGGTGAGCGCGAGCGTGCGGATCAGCCACAGCGCGAGCCAGCCGCCGCCCTCGGGGCGGTGCACCCACTCGTCCCTGCCCTGCCCCGCCACGGCGCTAGCCCCCGCCGTCCGCATCGAGCAGCGCGCCGCGCACCAGCGCCTCCCCCGCGCGCGTGACGCTGAAGCGCAGCTCGGCGCCGACGCGCGCGAAGGCGACCTCGGCGCGCTCGGCGGGCAGCAGCGGCCTCAGGAACTTGACCCAGGCCAGACGGCGGGCGCGCTCGGGCGATGCGTGCGCGAGCGCGAGCACGTGGTCGAGCACGACCACGCCCGGCACCACCGGCGCGCCGGGAAAATGCCCGGGCAGGCTCGGGTGATCGGGCGGGACGCTAAACGAGGCCGGTGCGGGCAGGGCGGATTCGGTCATCGTGGGCTCAGCGGCGCGGCTTGCGCGGCCAGAGCTCGGCGGCGAGCGCCGGGCCGACGCCGGCGGCGCTGCGCAGGAACTCGAGCAGGCTGGCGTAGGGCTGCCACGGGAAGCGACGGCGACGGTACAGGAACTCGACCAGGAACAGCAGCGCCGTGAGCGCGTAGCAGCCGAAGTCGGAGAAGAACGCCCAGGCCGCGAGCGGCACCGTCGCCGGCGGGCGCAGCCCGAGCGTCAGCAGCAGGCCCTGCGGCTCGGCGAGCAGCGCGAGCAGCAGGCACAGCGCGGCGTTGAACAGGAACAGCGCCGTCCAGCACGCCGTCACGGAGCGCGCGTAGCGGTACACGGCCACGTCGCGGATGTCCTCGGGCCGGTGCAGCAGGCGCACGATGCGCTCGACGAGCGGCATGCGGCCCTCGAGCAGCGTGTGACCGAACAGCCACGCCAGCCCGAGGTTGATGCCGGCCGGCGCCAGGAGCACCGCGAGGCGCGCCGCGATGAGCGCGCTGCGGCTGGCGAACAGAGCCGCCGCGGCGATCGCCACGGCCAGCAGCCACGCCCACGCGCGCCCGGCGCGCAGCGGGCGGGCGAGCGGCGCGCCGAGCAGCAGCGCCAGCGCCGCGACCGAGAGCGCGGCACTGCCGACCCGCACCGCGAGGTACGACAGCACGCAGTAGGCCACGAACAGCAGCAGCTGCAGGCTCATGGGCGGGGCGTCGGGACGGCCGGGCGCCTCATGCGTCGCCGACGTCGGGCAGCGTCACGCACTCGAGCCCGGCGGCGCGCACCGCGGCGAGCACCGCCGGCAGCACCTCGAGCACGACCGGCGTGCCGCCCGCGGTGCGCGCGGCGCGGCCGTCGTGCAGCAGCAGGATGTCGCGGGCGGCGAGGCCGCGCAGCAGGCGCCGGCGCACGAGCGCCGCGTCGGCCGCCACCGTGTCGAAGCCGCGGCGCGTCCAGCTGGCGAGCCGCAGCTCGTGGCGCCTCAGGATCGGCTCGAGGAACGGGTTGCGAAGGCCCGCCGGGGCGCGGAAGAAGCGTGGCCGCACGCCGACCGTGTCCTCGATCAGGCGCTGGCCGCGCTCGACCTCCGCGGCCATCGCGCGCGGGCCGAGGAACGAGAACGTGTACGGGTGGCTGAAGCTGTGGTTCTCGAGTGCGTGGCCGCGGCGCGCGATCTCGCGCGCCAGCGCCGGGTGCGCGGCGACGCGCTCGCCGATGCAGAAGAACGTCGCGCGCGCGCCGCCCGCCTCGAGCAGGTCGAGCACCGGCGGGGTCACCTCCGCGTCCGGGCCGTCGTCGATGGTGATCGCCACGCGCGCGCCGGCGCCGCGCGGCAGGCGCGTCAGGTTGGGGCCGAGCAGGTCGCCGCGCGGCACGATGCCGCTCGCGCTGATGATCAGGTGGTCGGCGACGAGCCCGCCGACCGCCAGCGGCCAGAGGTCGGGCTGCACCGCGACCGCGGCGGCGGTGGCGACGTGGAAGGCGAGCGAGCCCTTGAGGAACGGCGAGGGCAGCCAATGCCCGAGCGTGCTCGTCAGGGTGGTTCCGCTCGCGGGCATGGCGGCTCGGGTCTCGCGTCAGGATCGGCTGTCGGCGGCGCGGCCCGCCGCCCCGGCGGGCCCGCGGCCGCGCCGAAGGGTGCCACCGCCGCGACGACCGTTCAAGCGATCGCTGCCGCCGTGGCCGGCCGGGCGAGCACCGCGGCGAACACCAGCGCGAGCAGCGCTCCGGGCGCGACGGTCGAGCCGACCGCCGACAGCACCGGCACGTCCGACAGCGCCAGCGTTCCGAAGCCGATCACGGTCGTGAGGTTGGCGACCAGCAGCGAGGCGACGGTGCGCTCGGGGGAGGCCGCCGACCCCGCCGCCGCCTCGCGGTCGAAGAAGAGCGCGTAGTTCGAGCCGATGGCGACGATCAGCAGCAGCCCCACGAGGTGCAGGATCGTGAGCTCGCGGCCGGCGAGCGCGAAGCCGCCCATGACGACGAGCACGGCGAGCGCGAGCGGCGCGAGCACGCGCGCGACGCGGCCCGCGCAGCGCAGTGCGAGCGCGAGCAGCAGCACGATCGCGGCCAGGCCGGCGAGCGACAGCTGCGCGGCCTGGCGCAGGTAGCCGGAGTAGAGCGCGTCCGACTCGCGCTTGAGGTCGAGCACGGTGACCTCGGCGCCCGGCGTCGCGAGCTGCCCGAGCGCCGCCTCGACCGGCGCGAGGTCGATGGCCGCGGCCACCGTGCCGCGGCGCGGCGCCTCGAGCGGAACCAGCGCGTTCCAGCGCGCGCCGTGGTGTACCAGCAGCGCGTCGACGACCGCCGCGAGCGCGGTGCCCTCGAGGTCGGCGCGCGTCAGCGCCGGCGCCGTGCGCGCGGCCTCGATGTCGGCGAGGAAGCCGTCGAGCTCGGCGGTCTCGACCGGGAGCGTCGCCGCCGCCTGCGCGAGCGACTGGCGCAGCGCCGCCGGCGGTGGCAGCGCCGCGCGCCGGGCCGCCTGCGCGGCCGGCCCCGGCAGGTAGCGGGCCGGGCTGTCGGTCGAGGCGATCACGCCCGCGGCGACG
>JAFEDP010000367.1 GCA_018241545.1 Pseudomonadota bacterium | reverse complement strand
GCGGGCAGATCGCCCGCGGCGCCCGCGCCGAGGAACGAGGCAGATGAGCGCGCTTCGCCTGCTGCTCGCGCAGCGTGACCTGTTCGTCGGCGACGTCGACGGCAACGCGGCGCGCGTGCTCGAGGCGGCGCGCGCCGGCGCCGCAGCCGGCGCCGACCTCGTGCTGACGCCCGAGCTCGCGCTGTCGGGCTACCCGCCCGAGGACCTGCTGTTCCATTCCGGGTTCCGCCGCCAGGTGCAGGCGGCGGTCGAGCGCCTGTGCCATGACGCCCCGCCCGTCGACCTCGTCGTCGGCTACCCCGAATACGCCGGCCGGCAGATCTACAACTCCGCCGCGCTGGTGCGCGGCGGGCGCGTCTACGCCAACCACCGCAAGCAGCTGCTGCCCAACTACCGGGTCTTCGACGAGAAGCGCTACTTCGAGCCGGGCGGGACGCCGACGCTCATCGACGTGCGCGGTGAGCGGGTCGCGCTGCTGGTATGCGAGGACATCTGGGAGCCGGGGCCGGCGCGCGCCGCGCGGGCGGACGGCGCCGAGGCGCTGCTCGTGATCAACGCCTCGCCCTTCAGCCTCCACAAGCAGCGCGAGCGCGAGGCGGTCGCGCGC
This sequence comes from Pseudomonadota bacterium, assembly GCA_018241545.1. Taxonomy (GTDB): domain Bacteria; phylum Pseudomonadota; class Gammaproteobacteria; order Steroidobacterales; family Steroidobacteraceae; genus CAIKZZ01. Next base: position 2,870 of record JAFEDP010000367.1, on the reverse strand, counting down.
GCGCGCGTCGCCGACACGGCGCTGCCGCTCGTGTACCTGAACCTGGTCGGCGGCCAGGACGAGCTGGTGTTCGACGGCAACAGCTTCGTGATGGCCGCGGACGGCACGCTCACGCAGCGCCTGCCGGCGTGGCGCGAGGCGACGGCGCTCGTCGAGCTCGAGCGCGTCGACGGCCGGCTCGTGCCGGTGCCCGCCGAGGTCGCGGCGGAACTCAGCGAGGAGCAGAGCGTCTACGAGGCGCTGGTGCTCGGCGTGCGCGACTACGTCGACCGCCATCGCTTTCCGGGCGTCGTCATGGGGCTCTCGGGCGGCGTCGACTCGGCGCTCACCCTCGCGATCGCCGTCGACGCGCTGGGACCTGCGCGCGTGCACGCGGTGATGATGCCGTCGCGCTACACCGCGGCCATGAGCCGCGACGACGCCGCCGCCCAGGCGCGCGCGCTCGGCGTCCGCTTCAGCGAGATCTCGATCGAGGGCATGTTCGAGACGACGCTCGCGGCGCTCGCCGGCGAGTTCGCCGGGCGCGCGCCGGACACGACCGAGGAGAACATCCAGTCGCGCTGCCGCGGCGTGCTGCTGATGGCCATCTCCAACAAGACCGGCGCGATGCTGCTGACGACCGGCAATAAGAGCGAGATGGCGGTCGGGTACGCGACGCTGTACGGCGACATGGCTGGCGGCTTCGCGCCGATCAAGGACTGCTCCAAGCTGCTCGTCTACCGGCTGGCGCGCTACCGCAACGGGCTCGGGCGCGTGATCCCGGAGCGCGTCATCGAGCGCCCGCCGAGCGCCGAGCTGCGGCCCGACCAGAAGGACACCGACTCGCTGCCGCCGTACGAGGTGCTCGACCCGATCCTCGAGGCGTTCATCGAGGAGGACCTGTCGGTCGAGGAGATCGCGGCGCGCGGCTTCGACCGCGCCACGGTCGGGCGCGTGCTCGAGATGGTCAAGCGCAACGAGTACAAGCGCCGCCAGGCGCCGCCCGGCATCCGCATCAGCGGCCGGGCCTTCGGGCGCGACTGGCGCTACCCGATCACCTCCGGCTACAAGAGCGGCTGAGCCGGCGCCCTCAGGCGCCGCCGCTCGCGGGCTGGGCCGGCGCGGCGCCGCCGCCGTGCCACCACCAGTGCTTCTTGCGCAGCTTCTGCTCGGCGGCCGGGAAGTTGAGCGCCAGCACCTTCTCGGTGTCGGCGGCGAGGTCGTTGAGGCCGAGCTTGCGGTAGCAGGTGATGGTGAGCTCGAGCGCGCGGCGCATCGCCGGCGCGCCGTCGTAGGTCTCGACGACGTAGCGCGTGCGGTCGAGCGCCGCGACATAGGCGCCGCGCCGCACGTAGTAGTCGGCGACGTGCACCTCGTACTCGGCGAGCCGGTTGCGCAGGTACACCATGCGCTGGCGCGCGTCGGCGGCGTAGTCGCTCTGCGGATACTGGGTCACGACGCGCGCGAAGGCGTCGAAGGACTTGCGCGCGTCCTGCGGCGGCCGCTCCGAGAGGTCCACGCTGAACCAGCGCTCGAGGAAGTTCGGCGCGCGCTCGAAGTACACGAGCCCCTTCATGTAGTAGGCGTAGTCGATGCGCGGGTGCGTCGGGTTCTCGCGGATGAACGTGTCGGCGGCGTCGATGGCCGACTCCTTCTCGCGCGCCCGGTAGTAGGCGTAGATGAGGTCGAGGCGCGCCTGCCGCGCTACGTCGCTGAACGGGAAGCGCGCGGTCAGCGACTCGTACAGCTTGATCGCGGGCTCGAACGCGCCCTCCTGCAGCATCTTCGCGGCCCGCCCGTACATGGCCTCGGGGCTCGCCAGCAGATCTTCCTTCTTGCTGTGCAGGCTGCACGCGCCGAGCACGAGCGCGCCGAGCGCCACCAGGAGGACGCGCGCCGCGTGCGGTGCGGCGGTGCCGCGGGTCGGCGGGATCGGGGAGCTCACGTGGGAACCACCGGGAAATGCAAGGCGCGGGAGTATAGCGTATGTTTCCCGGATGACCGGTGTCCTCGAGCAGCGCATCCCCGACGCGCACCGCGGCCAGCGCTTGGACCAGGCGCTCGCGGAGTTGTTCCCCGACTACTCGCGCACGCGTCTCAAGGCCTGGATCGAGGCCGGGCGGGTCATGGTGGACGGCGCCCGCCCGCGGCCGCGCGACCTCGTCAGCGGCGGCGAGTGGGTGCGCCTCGAGCCACTCGAGGAGCCGCGCGTGCCGGTCGAACCGGAGTCGCTGCCGCTCGAGGTGGTGCACGAGGACGCGTCGATCCTCGTGCTCGCCAAGCCCGCCGGGCTCGTCGTGCACCCGGGCGCCGGCAACCCGCGCTCCACGCTGCAGAACGCGCTCCTGGCGCGCGATCCGGCACTGGCGCTGCTGCCGCGCGCCGGCATCGTGCACCGCCTCGACAAGGACACCAGCGGGCTCCTGGTCGTCGCCCGCACGCCCGAGGCGCACGCGCGCCTGACCCGGGCGCTCGCGCGCCACGACGTCGAGCGCGAGTACGAGGCGGTCGCGATCGGCGTGATGACCGCCGGCGGCACGGTCGACGCGCCGATCGACCGCCACCCGGTGGACCGCAAGCGCATGGCGGTGCGCGGCTCCGGCCGCGAGGCGGTGACCCACTATCGCGTGGCCGAGCGCTTCCGTGCCCACACCCACGTGCGCGTGCGTCTCGAGACCGGCCGCACCCACCAGATCCGCGTGCACCTCGCGCACGCCGGCTTCCCGCTGGTCGGCGACCCGCTCTACGGCCGGCGCCTGGTGCTGCCCAAGGGCGCGACCGCGCGCCTCGAGGCGGTGCTGCGGGGGTTCCGCCGCCAGGCGCTGCACGCGGCGCGGCTCGCGTTCGAGCACCCGGCGAGCGGGGAGCGCGTCGAGTACACGATGCCGCTG
>JAFEDP010000366.1 GCA_018241545.1 Pseudomonadota bacterium | reverse complement strand
GTCGACCGCGACTCGCCCGTCGCCGAGATTTCCGCGTCCCACGCGCGCTGCCGGGTGCTGGTGGTCGCGACCGACGAGGAGGCGGCGATCGCGGCCGCGGCGCGCCGCCTGATCGGCGGCCAGCACGTGGTCGCCGCCGGCGCCCGCATCCCGATCGCGATCTCGGCGCGGCACGTGCACCTCACGCGCGCGACGGTCGAGGCGCTGTTCGGGCCGGGCCACCGGCTGGCAGCGGAGCGCGAGATCTCCCAGCCCGGCCAGTACGCCGCGCGCGAGACGGTCGCCCTGGTCGGGCCGCACGGGCGCATCGACCACGTGCGCGTGGTCGGGCCCGAGCGCGCGCAGGACCAGGTGGAGATCTCGCGCACCGACGAGTTCCTGCTCGGGATCGACGCGCCGGTGCGCGAGTCGGGTGACCTCGCGCGCACGCCGGGCGTCCGCCTCGAGGGGCCGGCCGGCACGGTGACGCTCGCCGAGGGCGTGATCTGCGCGCTGCGCCACATCCACATGACGCCGAGCGACGCGGCCGGCTTCGGCGTCGTCGACGGCGACCGCGTGGAGGTCAGCGTCCACTCGGGCGGGCGCGACCTGACCTTCGGCGAGGTGCGCGTGCGGGTGCGCGAGGACTACCGCCTCGAGATGCACGTCGACACGGACGAGGCCAACGCCGCCGGCCTCGGCCCGGTCGCGGCGGGCGTGCTGGAGGCCGTCGAGGGCAGCGTGCGGATGCTGCGCCGCAGCTGACGGGCGCGGCCGCCGTCGCTCAGCGCAGGCCCGTCAGGCGCCGCTCCAGCGCGAGCCGCTCGACTTCGTCCGCCACCTCGCGGCAGCGTTGCCGCGCCTGCGCGAGCCGCAGCTGGGCGGCGACCCACGCCTCCTCGCCGCGCGCGACGTGGCCGCGCAGCGCGTGGCAGCCGCTGATCGCCACCGCCAGGCGTTCGTTCGCCAGCCGCCAGTGGCGCTCGAGGGCCCGGTAGCGCTCGTCCTCGGCCGGGTCCGGCCCGCCGCGCGCGACCGGCGATTCCAGTTCGTAGCCCATCGGCCGAGCATCGCCCGCGGCCGTGACCGCCGTGCGACGGGAGTGTGACGGCGGCGTGACGCTCAGCCGGCGGCGAGCGCCGCGCGGATCCGCGCCGCGTGCTCCTCGAGCACGGCCGGGTCCGCCTTCTCGCGGGCGTGCGGGCGCCAGGCCCCGGCCGTGTACACCGGCACGATGTGGAAGTGCAGGTGGAACACGGTCTGGCCCGCGGTCGCGCCGTTGAACTGCGTGACGACGAGGCCCGGGGCGGCGAAGGCCCGCTGCACCGCGCGCGCCACGCGCTGGGTGGTGCGGATCGCGGCCGCCACCGACTCCGGCGGCGTCTCGTACAGGTTCTCGCCGGCGACCTTCGGGATCACGAGCGTGTGGCCGTCGGCCTGCGGCATGATGTCCATGAATGCCAGCGTGTCGGCGTCCTCGTGCACGCGGGTACAGGGGATCTCGCCGCGCACCATGCGCGCGAAGATGTTGTTGGCGTCGTAGGCCATGGTCGGGACTCCGGTCAGAGGTCGCGGCTGCGGAAGGTGTCGCAGGCGCCGAGCGCACCCGCCTCCACGCCGCGGCGGAACCAGCGCATGCGCTGCTCGGACGTGCCGTGCGTGAAGGAGTCGGGCACCACGTAGCCGCGCGCGGCGCGCTGCAGACGGTCGTCACCGACCGCGCTCGCCGCGCCGAGCGCCGAGTCGATGTCCGTGGCGTCGATCTTGAGTGCGCGCTGGCTGCGGTTGGCCCAGACGCCGGCCAGGCAGTCGGCCTGCAGCTCGAGGCGCACCGAGAGCTGGTTGGCGTGCGCGGGATCGCCGCGCTCCTCGGCGGCCCGCACCCGCGCCGAGATGCCGAGCAGGTTCTGCACGTGGTGGCCGACCTCGTGCGCCACGACGTAGGCGCGGGCGAACTCGCCGGGCGCGCCGAAGCGGCGCGACAGCTCGTCGAAGAACGACAGGTCCAGGTACACGCGCCGGTCGCCCGGGCAGTAGAACGGCCCCATGGCCGCGGCCGCCGCGCCGCAGGCGGACTCGACCTCGCGGCGGTACAGCACGAGGCGCGGGTCGGCGTACTCGGCGCCGCGCCGCTGGAACTCGGCGTGCCAGACGTCCTCGGTCTCGGCGAGCACCACCGCGACGAAGCGCCGCGCCTCGCCCTCCGCCGGCGCCTCCTGGTACGGCGTCGCCGGCACGTCGGCCCCGGCGCGCGGCGGCTGCTGCTGGATCCCCTCGAGCACGTCGCGCGGGTCGCCACCGAGCAGTGCGTACACGACCGCGAGCACCACGGTGCCGAGGCCGCCGCCGACCACGGCCGTGCGGCCGAGCGGCAGGCCGCCGCGGCGGTCCTCGATGTTGTCGCTCTCGCGCTGTCCTCTCCACTCCACGACGCTGCTCCGCTGCCCCAAGCGCCATCATAGCGCCCGGGCGCCGCGCCTCAGCGGCTGCGGCGCAGGATCCGGTTCATCAGCCAGCGCGGCTTGGCGACGTGGCTGGCGCGCAGCACCGGCGGCGCCGCGAGCCCGCTCGCCGCCGGGCAGGTGCCGGTCGCGCGGTAGCCGAGCGCCGCGGCGAGGCGCGCCTCGGCCGGGTCGCCGAGCGCGTGGCCGAGGTCGTCGGCGACGGGGCAGCCGGGCATCGACACCGGCAGACCCGTGGCGAAGCTGTCGTTGACCGGGGCGAAGCCGTCGGGGTAGTCGCCGAAGCCCTGGTTGTTGACGCCGCGGAACTCGATCGAGAAGTACGTCGTGCCGCAGTTGTCCTGCGGATAGAAGCCGTAGGGCTTGCCGCAGCTCTGGCCGCCGACGAGGATCACCGGCACGTTGATGCCGGACAGCCCGTTGATGATCGCCTCGCTGGCGGAGCAGGTGTCGCCGCCGAGGATCACGAACACCCGCGCGAGCGACAGCGCCGGCAGCGCCTGGCCCGCCGCCAGGCCGCCAGTGATGCCGGGCGTCTGGCTCCAGAAGGGCGTGGGGGAATTGCCGCCGCCGGTCACCGGGTCGACCGAGGCCGGGTACTGGTTGTTGAAGGTCAGCTGCTCGAAGGTCTTGCCGGAGGTCGCCGCCGGTCCCGCGATCATGAAGGCGAGCTCGCTCGCGATGTCGAGGTAGCCGCCGCCGTTGTAGCGCAGGTCGAGGATCAGGTCGGTGATGCCGGCGGTCTTGAACGTGTTGACCGCCGCGACGAGCTCCGACTCGGCCGGGGCGATGTGGTCGCTGAAGAGCACGTACCCGACCGGGCCGCTCGCGGTCGACAGCACCTGCGCGTACTTGACCGGCGTCTCGCTGACGGTCGCGGAGGTGATCGAGACGGTGCGTGGCTGCGTCGCGCCGTAGTCGAGCACCTCGAGCGAGTGCGTCTCGCCGGCGGTGGCGGGGAACAGGCCGGCGTTGAGCGTCGCGAGCTGCGCGCTGGTCGCGGTGGCGAGCGCGACGCCGTCGACCGCGACGACCGAGGCGCCGCGCGCGAGCGC
>JAFEDP010000365.1 GCA_018241545.1 Pseudomonadota bacterium | reverse complement strand
CCCGGCATCGGCAAGTCGACCCTGCTGCTGCAGGCCGCGGCCGCGCTCGCGCCGACCGTCCCGGTGCTCTATGCCACCGGCGAGGAGAGCCTCCCGCAGGTGGCACAGCGCGCACGGCGCCTCGGCCTCGCCGCCGGCCCGCTCGCGGTGCTCGCCGAGACCGCGGTCGAGTCGGTGCTGGCCGCCGCGGCCGCCGCGCAGGCGCGGGTGCTGGTGGTCGACTCGATCCAGACCATGGCCTCGGCCGAGGTCGAGGCCGGCGTCGGCTCGGTGTCGCAGCTCAAGGAATCCGCGGCGCGGCTGGTCGAGTTCGCCAAGCGCAGCGGCACCGCGGTGCTGCTGATCGGCCACGTGACCAAGGAGGGCGTGATCGCCGGCCCGCGCGTGCTCGAGCACCTCGTCGACACCGTGCTGTACTTCGAGAGCGACGCCGGCAGCCGCTTCCGGGTGGTGCGCGCGGTCAAGAACCGCTTCGGCGCTGCCCAGGAGATCGGCGTGTTCGCGATGGAGGAGGGCGGTCTCAAGGAGGTGCGCAACCCCTCGGCCATCTTCCTGTCGCGCCACGCGGCGCCGGTCGCCGGCAGCGTCGTCACGGTCGCGCGCGAGGGCACCCGGCCGCTGCTCGTGGAGGTGCAGGCGCTCGTCGACGAGTCGCGCCTGCAGATGCCGCGGCGCGTCGCCGTCGGGCTCGACGCCAACCGCGTGGCGCTGCTGCTTGCGGTGCTGCACCGGCACGGCGGCATCGGGCTCGCGGCGCACGACGTGTTCGTCAACGTCGTCGGCGGCGTGCGGCTCGGCGAGACCGCCGCCGACCTGCCGGCGCTCCTCGCGGCGGTCTCGAGCCTCGAGGACCGGCCGCTGTCGGCCGAGCTCGTCGCCTTCGGCGAGCTCGGCCTCGCCGGCGAGATCCGGCCCGTGCCCTACGGTGAGGAGCGGCTGCGCGAGGCCGCCAAGCACGGCTTCCGGCGCGCGATCGTGCCGACCGCCAACGCACCGCGCCGGCCGATCGAGGGCCTCGAGGTGGTGGCGGTCGCGCGCCTGCAGGACGCGCTCGGCGCGCTGCGCTGAGCTCAGGCCGGCGGCGCCGGCCAGATGCGCACGGTCTTGACCGCGTTGTCGGCGAGCTGCAGCACCTCGACCGGGTGGCCGGCGAGCTTGAGCGAGGTGCCGGGCTCGGGGATCGTCTCCAGGTACTCGAGGATCAGGCCGTTGAGGGTCTTGGGGCCGCCGGTCGGCAGCGTCCAGCCGAGCGCGCGGTTGAGTGCCCGTACCGTGGTGCCGCCCGCCACCACGTAGCTGCCGTCCTCCTCGGCGCGCACGTCGCGGCGCATCGCGTACGGCAGCGAGGTGAACTCGCCGACGATCTCCTCGAGGATGTCCTCGATCGTCACCAGCCCCTGGACGTCGCCGTACTCGTCCACGACGTAGGCGTGGCGGCGGTGCTCGGCCTGGAAGGCCACCAGCTGCTGCTGCAGCGTCGTGCCCTCGGGCACGTAGTACGGCTCGCGCTGGCGCGCGATCGCCAGCAGCCGGCCGCGGTCGAGCTCGCCGCGCGCCAGCTCGCGCGCCACCTTCTTGAGGTGCAGGATGCCGACGATGTGGTCGAGGTCGCCCTCATAGACGGGCAGGCGCGTGTGCTGCGCCTCGCGCAGCGCACCGAGCACCCGCTCCCAGTCGTCGCCGATGTCGATGCCGGCAACCTCGCTGCGCGGCACCATGATGTCGTCGACCCGCACCCGCTCGAGGTCGAGGATGCTGACCAGCATCTGCTGGTGCTTGAGCGGGATCAGCGCCCCGGCCTCGGCGACCACGGTCCTGAGCTCGTCCGCCGACAACGAGTGCGAGGCGACGCGCTCGGCGGACACGCCGACGAGCCGCAGCAGGCCGCCCGTGATGCCGCTGATCAGCCAGACGAGCGGGTGCGTCAGCCACAGGAGCGGCCGGTAGACGTAGGCGGCCGGCAGCGCGAGGCGCTCGGCGTGCAGCGCCCCGTAGGTTTTGGGGCCGACCTCGCTGAACAGCAGCAGCACGATGGTCAGCGCGCCGTTGGCGGCCGCGAGCCAGTGCGGGCCGGCGAGCTCGAGCGTCACGAGCGTCACGATGCTGCCGGCGGCGACGGTGGCGAGCGTGTTGCCGAGCAGCACCACGCCGATCAGCCGGTCGGGCCGCGCCAGCAGCCGCTCCGTCAGGCGCGCGCCGGCGTGCCCCCGGCTCGCGAGGTGGCGGAGCCGGTAGCGGTTGATGCTCATCAGCGCCGTCTCGGTGCTCGAGAAGAACGCCGACAGCACGATCGCGATGACGAGCCCGGCGGTCCATGCGCCGAGCGACATGCCGCCCATTCAGCCCCAGTGGCGCCCGAGCACGTTCTCGAGCACGAACTTCGACCCGAAGTACGCGAGCGCGAGGATAACGAAGCCGGCGATGGTGAACCTGAGCGCGCGCCGGCCGCGCCAGCCGTAGCGCACGCGGCCCCACAGCAGCACGCCGAACACGACCCAGGCGATGATCGCCAGCGTCATCTTGTGGATCAGGTGCTGCGCGAACACGTTCTGCACGAAGAACAGCCCGGTCACCAGCACGAAGGTCAGCACCACGAAGCCGGCGCCGAGGGCGCGGAACAGCACCCGCTCCATCAGCTCGATCGGCGGCAGCAGCGACAGGATGCCGAGCGACTGGCGCGCCCGCAGCCGCGAGTCCTGCCAGGCGATCAGCAGCACCACGAGCGCTGCGATCGACAGCCAACCGGCGGCGAGGGCCGCGAGCGCGATGTGCGCGGTGATCTCCCACTGCGGCGCGTGGATCTCGGCGAAGCCGCTCAGCACGCCGGTGCCCGCGGCCAGGACGCCGGCGAGCGCCAGCAGCGCCGCCGGCAGCGCCGCGAGCGGCATCTCCAGCATGGTCACGAGCGAGGTCGCGCCGACCACCCAGCCGACCAGCGAGGCGCTGTCGGTGATGGCGAGGTGCAGGCCGCCGCCGCCCTCGATCGAGCGGAACAGGATCAGCGCGTGCGCGAGCACCGCCGCCGCCGCGACCACAGCGCCGGCCCACGGGCGCGCGCCGGGCTGGCGCCGGGCGCTGCGGCACACGAGCGTGCCCGCGACGAGGTACAGCGCGAGCGGGATCAGCGGCAGCACGGTGTGGGAGGTCGTCAAGGCCCGCAAATCATTGCACAGCGGGTCCCGCGCGGGAAGCGCGGTCCGGCCGGGGTCCCTATAATGGCGTCCTCCCAGGAGGCACGATGTTCGACCGTCTGACCGAGCGCCTGTCCGGGGCGGTGGCCGCGCTGACCGGCCGCGGCCGCCTGACCGAGGACAACATCGCCGATGCGCTGCGCCAGGTGCGCATGGCGCTGATCGAGGCGGACGTCGCGGTGCCGGTCGTCAAGGCCTTCGTCGACGCCGTCAAGGCGCGCGCGCTCGGCGCCGAGGTGCAGCAGAGCCTCACCCCCGGCCAGGTGTTCATCAAGATCCTGCACGACGAGCTGGTGCGGGTCATGGG
>JAFEDP010000364.1 GCA_018241545.1 Pseudomonadota bacterium | reverse complement strand
CGCGGCTGAGCGCCGCCGCCGCCGGCGCCTGCACACCGCGCGCTCCGGGCGGTCGGCCCGCCGCGGGAGTTGCCGTGCGCCGCGGTCCCCGACACCATAGGCCTGTTCAGGGTCGCCGCACCCGCGCGCGTCAGCCCGGAACCTCGGTCTCCCCCGCTGCCAGGCGTCGCGTACCGCCGGATACATGAAACTCCACCAGCTCCGCTACCTCGCCGCGGTCGTACAGAACGGCCTCAACATCACGACCGCGGCTCGCAAGCTGCACACCTCGCAGCCCGGCGTCAGCAAGCAGCTGAAGCTGCTCGAGGACGAGCTCGGCTTCCCGCTGTTCGAGCGCGACGGCCGCAGCCTCACCAGCGTCACCGCTGCCGGCCAGCAGGTGGTCGACCGGGCGCTGCGCATCCTCGAGGAGGTGCAGAACATCCGCCGCCTGTCGTCCGACCTCAAGGACGACCGCAGCGGGTCGCTGGCGATCGGCACGACGCACACGCAGGCGCGCTACGTGCTGCCGCCGATCGTGCAGCGCTTCCGCGCCGGCTACGCCGACGTCGACCTGCACCTGCACCAGGGCACGACCGAGCAGATCGCCGAGCTCGCCAAGCTCGACCGCATCGACTTCGCGATCGCCACCGGCGGCGCCGAGCTGTTCCCGGGGCTGGTGCTGCTGCCCTGCTACCGCTGGCAGCGGCGCGTGGTGGTGCCGCGCAACCACCCGCTCGCGCGCGAGCGCACGCTGACGCTCGAGGCGCTGGCACGCCACCCGATCGTGACCTACACCTTCAGCTTCAGCGGCCGCTCGAGCCTGCCGGCGCTGTTCGAGAGCGCCGGCCTCAAGCTGCGCGTCGCGCTGACCGCGAGCGACGCCGACGTCATCAAGACTTACGTGCGCCTCGGGCTCGGCGTCGGGATCCTGGCCAGCATGGCGCTGCACCCGGACGAGGACGCCGACCTCGCGGTGCTGGACGCCGAGCACCTGTTCGCGCCGCACGTGACCTGGATCGGCTTCCGGCGCGGCCGCCTGCTGCGCGGCTACATGTACGAGTTCATGAAGCTGTTCGCGCCGCACCTGAGCCGGCGGCTGGTCGACCAGGCGATCCGCGCCGGCTCCGGCGCCGAGCTCGAGCGGCTGTTCGAGGGCATCGAGCTGCCGCAGCTGTGACGGCGGCGCGGTAGACTCGCTACGCGCGCGGCGGCGCCGGCCACCGCGGGCGCCCGGGACTGGCCCGGATCGGAGACGGACATGCTGGAGATCAAGGAACTCAAGTCGCCACCCTCGCTCGAGCTGTTCAGCGAGCTGGTGGAGCTGCTGCAGGACGCGGTCGCGGGCGGTGCCTCGATCGGCTGGGTGCAGCCGCCGAGCACCAAGGAGGCGCGCAACTACTGGACCGAGGTGCTCGAGGCGGTCGGGCGCGGCGAACGCATGCTGCTGGTCGCCACCGACAACCACGTCTGCGCCGGCGCGGTGCAGGTGCTGCTCGGCCAGAAGCAGAACGCGCGCCACCGCGGCGAGGTGCAGAAGCTCATGGTGCACTCGCAGTACCGCCGCCGGGGCATCGGCCAGGCGCTGATCGGCGCGATCGAGAAGGCCGCCGCCGCGCGCGGCCTGACCCTGCTGGTGCTCGACGTGCGCAGCGGCGACGAGGCCGAGCGCCTGTACCGGCGCTGCGGCTACGAGTTCGTCGGCTCGATCCCGGGGTTCCTGCAGTCCGCCGGCGGGGGCTTCGACCCCACGTCGATCTACTACCGGCGCCTCGCGGCGTCGGGCCAGGCCTAGGAGCCGCCGGTGCCGTCCTTCGACGTCGTCTCGGAGCTCAACCACCACGAGGTCGAGAACGCGGTCGACCAGGCGAGCCGCGAGCTCGACAACCGCTTCGACTTCAAGGGCACCGGCGCGAAGTTCGAGCGCCAGGGCAACGAGGTCGCGCTCGAGGCGCCGGCCGAGTTCCAGCTCAAGCAGATGCTGGAGATCCTCAAGCTCAAGCTGACCAAGCGCGGCATCGACCTCGTGTGCCTCGAGATCAAGGATCCCGAGGTCAACCTGGCGCGCGCCCGCCAGGCGGTCGTGCTGCGCGAGGGCATCGACGCCGAGGCCGCCAAGAAGATCCAGCGCGCCATCAAGGACTCCAAGCTCAAGGTCCAGGCGGCGATCCAGGGCGAGAAGGTGCGCGTGACCGGCAAGAGCCGCGACGATCTGCAGGCGGCGATCGCGCTGCTGCGCCAGCAGAAGCTCGAGGTCGCGCTGCAGTTCAACAACTTCCGCGACTGAGCGCGGTCGCCGCCGTTCCCGGACCTGGCGCGCGGCCGCACACGCCAGCGCGCTAACGCGGGTCCGTCGCTCCCGGCGCCGCGCCGGGCCCGGACGGCGCCGCCGCCGGCACCTCCCAGTCGCCGCCGAGCGCCCGGACCAGCAGCACCGACGCCGTCAGGCGGCGCGACTGGATGTCGACCTCGGCGAGGCGCGCGGCGAGCGCGGCGTTCTCGGTCGCCACGACCTCGAGGTAGGTGACGACCCCGGCGCGGTAGCGATAGTTGGCCTGCTCGAGCGCCCCCTGCGTCGCCGCGACCGCGGCGCGCGCGCTGTCGGCCTCGCGCTCGAGCTGGCGCAGCGCGGCGAGGTTGTCCTCGACCTCCTGGTAGGCGGTGAGCACCGTGGCGCGGTAGTGCGCCACCTGCTCCTCGTACGCCGCGCGCGCGCCCGCGCTCAGCGCGCGGCGGCGCCCGGCGTCGAACACCGCGAGCGCGCCCTGCGCACCTGCCGCCCAGAACCGGCTCGGCGCCTCGAACCAGGTGCTGCCCGCGTCGCTCTCGCGCCCGAGCACGCCGCTCAGGCTGAATACCGGGAAGTACGCGGCACGCGCGACGCCGATGGCGGCGTTGGCGCTGGCCACGCGCCGCTCGGCCGCCGCGATGTCCGGGCGCCGCTCGAGCAGCTGCGACGGCAGCGCCGCGCCGACCACCGGCACCGTGGCGGTGACCGCGAGCGGGCGCGGCTCGAGGTGGAACAGCGCCGGCGGGCGCCCCATCAGCACGGCGATCGCGTGCTCGGCCTGCGCGCGCCTGAGGCGCGCGTCCTCGAGCTGGGTGCGCGCGCCGGCGAGCTGCGCCGTGGACTGCTGCACGTCGGCCAGCGCCGCCGCCCCGCCGCGGTACAGGTGCTGCGTCAGCTCGAGCGCGCGCCCGTAGTCCTCGACCGTCCGCCCGAGCAGCTCGACGTCGGCGTCGAGCGCGCGCAGCGCGAAGTAGTCGGTCGCGAGCTCGGCGCGCAGCCGCAGCTCGAGCGCCGCGGCGTCGCCCGCGGTCGCCTCGGCGGTGGCACGCGCGGCGGCGGCGGCGCTGCGCAGCCGGCCGAACAGGTCGAGCTCCCACGACAGGTCGAGGCCGGCCACGAAGTCGTTGCCGATGTCGGGCCGCGTCGCGCTGTAGAGCGGCGAGTTCAGCGAGGTCTTGGCGCGGTCGGCGCTCGCGACGGCGTTGAGCTGCGGCAGCAGCGCCGCGCGCGCGACGCGCGTCG
>JAFEDP010000363.1 GCA_018241545.1 Pseudomonadota bacterium | reverse complement strand
CCTTGTTGCGGTCCTCGAGGTCGCGCAGCCACTCGCGCTTCTCGTTGATCAGGAAGGTCGCGACCTCGACCGGCAGCTGCGCGATGACCTTGGCGCTGCGATCCTTGCGCGCCTCCTCGCCGATCAGGCGCAGGATCGCGAGCGACAGCGACTCGACGCTGCGGATCGTGCCGAGGCCGACGCAGCGCGGGCAGGTGATGTGGGTCGACTCGCCGAGCGAGGGCCGCAGCCGCTGGCGCGACATCTCGAGCAGGCCGAAGCGCGAGATGCGCCCGATCTGGATGCGCGCGCGGTCCATCTTGACCGCATCGCGCAGGCGGTCCTCGACGGCGCGCTGGTTCTTGGTCGACTCCATGTCGATGAAGTCGATGACGATCAGGCCGCCGAGGTCGCGGATGCGCAGCTGGCGCGCGATCTCGTCGGCGGCCTCGAGGTTGGTGTTGGTCGCCGTGGTCTCGATGTCCGAGCCACGCGTCGCGCGCGCCGAGTTGATGTCGATCGACACCAGCGCCTCGGTGTGGTCGATCACGAGGCTGCCGCCGGAGGGCAGCGTGACCTTGTGCGAGTGCGCCGACTCGATCTGGCTCTCGATCTGGAAGCGGGTGAACAGCGGCACTTCGTCGGCGTAGTACTTGAGCTTGCGCTGCGCCTCGGGCGGCATGAAGCGCTGCATGTACTCCTGGCCGCGCTGGTAGGCGCCCGAGTCGTCGCACAGCACCTCGCCGATGTCATCCGACAGGTAGTCGCGCAGGGCGCGTGCGACCGCGTCGCTCTCCTGGTAGACCAGGAACGGGGCCGGCCGCTCGCGCGCCGCGGCGTCGATCGCCTCCCAGTTGGCGCGCAGGTTGTCCAGGTCCCACTGCAGCTCGGCGGTAGTGCGGCCGACGCCGGCGGTGCGCACGATGGCGCCCATGCCCTCCGGGATCACGAGCCCCTCCATGGCCTCGCGAGTCAAGTCGCGGTCCTCGCCCTCGATGCGGCGCGACACGCCGCCGGCGCGCGGGTTGTTCGGCATCAGCACCAGGAACCGGCCGGCGAGGCTGATGAACGTGGTCAGGGCCGCGCCCTTGTTGCCGCGCTCCTCCTTCTCGACCTGGACAACGATGTCCTGGCCCTCGGACAGGAGCTCGCGGATGTTCATGCGCCCGCCCTGCGGCTGCGCCTTGAAGTACTCCTTGGCGACTTCCTTCAGTGGCAGGAAGCCGTGGCGCTGGGAGCCGTAGTCGACGAAGGCCGCCTCGAGGCTCGGCTCGAGCCGGGTGATCCGGCCCTTGTAGACGTTGGCCTTCTTCTGTTCCTTGGACGGGATCTCGATCGACAGGTCGTAGAGCTTCTGACCGTCAACGAGGGCGACGCGCAGCTCCTCTGCCTGCGTCGCATTGATGAGCATTCTCTTCATGGGCCCCTACTTGGGTGAGTGCGGGGGCCGAGGCTCGGGAGGCGGGGTCGCGGGGACGGAGCGTCGCGAACGATGCCAGGCGGGTCGTCGATGGAAATAGGTCAGCCATCTTCACTGTCGCGGGCGCGCCGGCGGCCACTCGGCCACGGTCGGCGCACCCTGCCTGCAATCCTTCCTGCGCCCGTTGACCACGGTGTCGCGGGTACCACGGTGCGGTGGCTTTCCCGCGGGCGGCGGCGCCGCGCGTCCGAGTCATCGGCCGAACGATGATCCGATCACCCGAGACGGGGGATGGCGGACCAACTAATATGCGGTCGCCGCAACGCATTTCGCTGACCGGATGCTGCGCGCCCAAGGGGGCAGGGCAGCGGGCGTTGCGATTCGAGATGCGAGGACCACGCTGAGGGGGAGACCCGGGAACGCTTCGCGTTTCCCAGCGTCGCCCACCTAACGGATCGCTAAGCTACCAGATCTCTGCCGGTAAATCAATGTCTTACGAATCCCGATCGCCGGAGCCTGGCCCGCTCAGCAAAGTCACCCACGTCCCGGTCGCCGCGGACGACGACGGCCAGCGCCTCGACAACTGGCTGACGCGCGCGCTGAAGGGCGTGCCGCGCTCGCGGATCTACCGCCTGCTGCGCAAGGGCGAGGTGCGCGTCAACGGGCGGCGCGCCAAGCCCGAGTACCGGCTCGCTGCCGGCGACGACGTGCGCCTGCCGCCGGTGCGCCAGGAGGCCGCCGACGCGCCGCGGCGCGTGCCGGACCGGCTGATTGAGGCGGTGGAGGCGACGGTGGTGCACGCCGACCCGGACGTGCTCGTGGTCGCCAAGCCGGCGGGCCTAGCGGTGCACGGCGGCAGCGGCCTCGCCTTCGGCGTCATCGAGGCGCTGCGGGCCTCGCGGCCAACCGAGACGCTCGAGCTCGCCCATCGCCTCGACCGCGACACCAGCGGGCTCCTGCTCGTGGCGCGCAACCGACAGGCCTTGCGCACCCTGCATGCGCTGCTGCGCGAGGGGCGGGTCGAGAAGCGCTACCTCGCGCTCGTCAAGGGGCCGTGGAACCTCGGCAAGAAGACCATCGACGCGCCGCTCGCGACCGAGGCGCGGCGCGCCGGGGCGCGCCACGTGCGGGTCGAGGCCGAGGGCAAGGCCGCCGACTCGACCTTCGAGCCGGTCGACTTCTTCGGGCCGCGCGCGACGCTGATGGCGGTGCGGCTCGGCACCGGCCGCACGCACCAGATCCGCGTGCACGCCGCCCACGCCGGACACCCGGTCGCCGGCGACGACCGGTACGGCGACCGCGAGTTCAACGCCGAGATGGCCGAGCTCGGGCTCAAGCGGCTGTTCCTGCACGCGCAGTCGCTGAGCTTCGAGTGGCCGAACGGCCGGACCTTCGCGGTCAGCCAGCCGCTGCCGCCGGAGCTCGCCCTGGTGCTCGAGACGCTCGGCGCGGCGCGCCGGCGGCGGAGCCGGCGCCGGTGAAGACGCAGGAGATCCTGTTCGCCAACAACCGCGCCTGGGCGCGCGCCGTGCAGGAGCGCGACCCGACCTTCTTCCAGAAGCTCACCAGCCAGCAGTCGCCGCCGTTCCTGTGGATCGGCTGCGCCGACAGCCGCGTGCCCGCCAACGAGATCGTCGGCCTGCTGCCGGGCGAGATGTTCGTGCACCGCAACGTCGGCAACGTCGTGGTGCACACCGACCTCAACTGCCTGTCGGTGATCCAATACGCGGTGGACGTGCTCGGCATCAACGAGATCATCGTCACCGGCCACTACGGCTGCGGCGGCGTGCTGGCGGCCATGGAGCAGCGCCGCCTCGGCCTCATCGACAACTGGCTGCGCCACATCCAGGACGTGATGCGCCGCCACGAGGCACTGCTCGCGCTCAACACCGAGCACGCGGCGCGCGCGCGGCTGCTGTGCGAGCTCAACGTCATCGAGCAGGTCGGCAACGTCTGCCAGACGACGATGGTCCAGGAGGCCTGGAACCGCGGCCGCCCGGTGACCGTGCGCGGCTGGGTCTACGACGTCGCCGACGGACTGCTGCGCGACCTCGGCGTGCTGGTGACGCGCGAGGCGTCGCTGCCGGCGGTACAGGAGCGCGCGCTGGCCGC
>JAFEDP010000362.1 GCA_018241545.1 Pseudomonadota bacterium | reverse complement strand
TTCCTGTGCGTCGGCGTGCTCTACGACCGGCTGCACACCCGCGACATCGGCGCCTACGGCGGCGTGATCAACACCATGCCGGTGTTCGGCGCGTTCATGGTGCTGTTCGCGATGGCGAACGCGGGACTGCCGGGCACCTCGGGCTTCGTCGGCGAGTTCCTGGTGATCCTGGCGAGCTTCAAGGCGAGCTTCTGGTACGCGTTCCTGGCCGCGATGACCCTGATCCTGGGTGCCGCCTACACGCTGTGGCTGGTCAAGCGCGTGGTGTTCGGGGCGGTCGCCAACGAGGGCGTGGCCTCGCTCAAGGACCTCAACGGGCGCGAGCTCTTGGTGCTGAGCGTCCTCGCCGTGGCGGTGCTCGCGCTCGGCGTCTACCCGAAGCCGCTGACCGACGTCATGGAGCCGACGCTGCGCCACCTGGTGCAGCTCGCGTCCGTGACCAAGCTCTGAGGCGGAGAGACCCGACCCCATGAACCCCATTTCCGCCACCGATCTCGCGCTCGCGGCCCCGGAGATGCTGCTGCTGGGCGGCGCCTCGCTGATGCTGCTCGTGGACCTGTTCCTGAGCGACCGCCAGCGCCAGATCACGTACTTCCTGGGGCTCGCGACGCTGGCCCTGACCGCGATGAGCGTGGCCGGCCTGCCGGGGGACGCGCTGACCGGCTTCAACGGCATGTTCGTCGTCGACGGTGTCGCGCGGCTGCTCAAGCTCGTGACCGCCGCGACCGTTGCCGTGGTGTTCGTGTACTCGCGCGACTACCTGATCCAGCGCGGGCTGTTCAAGGGCGAGTACTTCGTGCTCGTGACCTTCGCCACGCTCGGCATCTTCGTGATGGCCTCGGCGGGCAGCCTGCTGACCATGTACATGGGCATCGAGCTGCTGGCGCTGTCGCAGTACGCGCTCGTGGCCTTCGACCGCGACTCGCCGGTGGCGGCCGAGTCGGCGATGAAGTACTTCGTGCTGGGCGCGATCGCCTCGGGCACGCTGCTGTACGGCATCTCGATCATCTACGGGGTCACCGGCACGTTCGACCTCGGCGCGCTCGCGACGCGCCTCGATGCCGGCGCCTCGACCCAGATCGGGCTGCTGTTCGGGCTCGCGTTCCTGATGGCCGGCATCGCCTTCAAGTTCGGCGCGGTGCCGTTCCACATGTGGATCCCGGACGTGTACCACGGCGCGCCGACCTCGGTGACCCTGTTCCTGGGGGCGGCGCCCAAGCTCGCCTACTTCGCGCTCGCCCTGCGGGTGCTCGCCGAGGGCCTCGGCAGCATCGTCGACGCGTGGCAGGGGATGCTGGTGGTGCTCGCGGTGCTGTCGATGGCGATCGGCAACGTCGTGGCCGTTGCCCAGACCAACCTCAAGCGCATGCTGGCCTATTCGACGATCTCGAACGTCGGCTTCATCCTGCTCGGCATCCTGGCCGGCACGCCGGGCGGTTATCGGGCCGCGCTCTTCTACACGATCACCTACGTGCTGATGGCGCTCGGCTCGTTCGCGATGATCGTGCTGCTGAGCCGCCGCGGCTTCGAGGCGGACCGCATCGAGGACTTCCGCGGCCTCGGGCAGAAGAGCCCTTGGTTCGCCTGGATGATGCTGTTCCTGATGGTCAGCACTGCGGGCGTGCCCCCGTTCGTCGGCTTCTTCGCGAAGCTGTACGTGATCCAGGCGGTGCTCGACGTTGGCCTCACGTGGCTCGCGGTGGTCGCGGTGCTGTTCTCGGTGATCGGAGCGTTCTACTACCTGCGCGTCGTCAAGGTGATGTTCTTCGAGGCGCCGGCGGAGGGCATCGCCGTCTCCGGCGGCCCGGCGCTGCGGTTCCTGCTGAGCCTGAACGCGCTTGCGGTGCTCGCGCTCGGGATCTTCAATTCCTCGCTGGTCGACACCATCGCCCGGGCGCTCCCGTAGCCCGGGATTTGCGCGGGCGGCGCCCGATAGGTATAGTTCGCGGCTCAACCCGGTGCGGGGTGGAGCAGTCTGGCAGCTCGTCGGGCTCATAACCCGAAGGTCGCAGGTTCAAATCCTGTCACCCCGACCAATCTGACTCGGCCGACGGCCTGGATGCTCCACGCGACGCATCCGCGCCAGCCCGGCCCTCATCCGCCGAACAGCTGGTCCCCGCGCAGATGGCGCAGCGCCGCGTGGCCGATGTCCCGCCGCTCTCGATAGGCCCGCGCCGCGTGCCGCACCGGGTCCGCCTCCGCCGCCGCGTCGCGTTCGGCGACGCGTTCGAAGGCAATGGCCACCTCGCACAGCAGCGCCTCGAGCTCGGTGACCCGGTCCTGCAGCCGCGCGAGCCGGCCGCGCAGGCGGCGGTAGTCGCCGAGCGAGCTGACGACCTCCAGGCTCGCGGCGGAGCCGGTGGTCGCGCTGCGGGCCATCGCGCGTTCCGGACCGCTGGCGCCGGGGGTGTTCATTCGAGCAGCACTCGCGCCATGGCGCTCAGTCGACGAGGCTCACGCTGCGCGTGCGGCACGGCGGCGCCGGGTCCACCGACGACCCCGTCGCGCGCACCGGGCCGGTGGGCGGCGGCGGCTCGGCCCAGACCTGCGCCGACGGGGCACCCGGCCGCCCGCGCCGCTGGGCGGCCACGAGCAGTTCGTGGCTGACCCGGGCGGGTCCCCGGCCGGGCGGCCATTGCGGCCCGGGTCGCGGTTCCGCAAGGCGACCCTCGGCACCCTGCCGGCTCGACTGCAGCCTGGTCTTCATCTGGCAGCTCCTGAAGCCTGGCGTCCCGCGGCGCCGCGGGACGGCTGATCTCGAGTCCACGATAGGACCGGGCCCGGGCGCGAACCATGCGCCGATTGCCTAATCATCCCCCTGCGGAACGCGGATCCGCTGCGGCGCGGGCGCGCCCGCATGCGTCGACCCGCACCGCGGCACGACCGGCAGGCCGGGCGCCCGTGGCTCAGCCGCGTGGCCCGGCGGCCGGCGCCTGAACCCAGGGTCCGGTGCGCTCCCGGCGCAGCTCCCGGTACGCCTCGCGCACCAGGCCGGCGGCGACATCCGGACGGTCATCCGGCAGGTCGCGGCAGTCAGGGGGTCGCGTCCGGACGCGACGTGCGACCTGCGCTCGCCCGCGCACCACGCCTCGTGCGTCGACGAGCTCGGCGCGCAGCACATAGTCGGTGGGGTGGCAGTACGGCACCAGCGTGCCGAGGGTGAGGCCCGCCAAGAACGCCCGGCCGGCGCCGGTGGCGGACGAATCGCCGGCGAGGTTGTGGCCACCGCCGCTCGACTGGAAATCGAGCGTCAGCACGTAGTCGGCGGTGACGCTCACGTCGTCGTCCACCAGGAGACGAGCGAACGGCAGCAGCGCCGCCGAGATCTCCTCGACCACGTCCGGAACGGCATTGGTCACGACGCGAACCCGCGGGCCGGCATCGACCGCGGCGGCCGCAGCGAGCGCCGGCGCGCTCAGGCGCGCACCGACGCGCCGCGCCAGTTCTCGCACCAGCTCCGGGCGCCCGGACTCGTCTGCGGCCGCGCAGTTCGTCGACATCGGCGGCTGCCAGTG
>JAFEDP010000361.1 GCA_018241545.1 Pseudomonadota bacterium | reverse complement strand
CGTGCGTGCGGTGCTCGAGGCGCAGCGCGCCACGCTCGAAGGCCTCGGCTGGATCGTCGAGGAGGCGGTGCCGCCGCTCGCGCACGCCGACGAGGTGTTCCTGACGCTGCGCGCGCTGCGCTCGTACATCGTGCTCGGGCCGCTGCTCGAGCGGCACCGCGGCGACCTGAAGCCCGAGGCGGTGGCCGAGATCGAGGCCGGTGCGCGCCTCGGGGCGCGCGAGATCGGCGCCGCGCTCGCCGGGCACGGGCAGCTGCTCGAGGCGATGCGCCGCTTCCACGAGCGCTACGACCTCGTCGCCTGCGCCGTGAACCAGGTGGCGCCGTTCGACGCGGCGCTCGACTGGCCGCACGCGGTTGCCGGGCGGCCGATGCGGCACTACATCGAGTGGATGCAGTCGGCGTACTGGATCACCGCCACCTGGCAGCCGGCGATCTCGGTGCCGGCCGGGTTCACGCCCGCCGGCCTGCCGGTCGGCCTGCAGCTGGTCGGACGCTTCCTCGAGGACCGTCGCGTGCTCGAGGCGGCCCATGCATTCGAGCAGGCGACGCGGGTCGGGCTGCGGCGTCCCACGACGCTCGCGTAACACGCGGCCGCTACAATGCCACCGCGGCCGCCCGGCCGCGTCCCCGGATCGTCGCCGTGCCAGACCTGTTCAGCCCGTTCACGCTCAAGAGCGTCACCCTCCGCAACCGCGTCGTGATGTCGCCGATGTGCCAGTACTCGGCGGTCGACGGCGTCCCCAACGACTGGCACCTGGTGCACCTCGGCGCGCGCGCCGCGGGCGGCGTCGGGCTCGTGGTCGCCGAGGCCACCGCGGTCTCGGCCGAGGGGCGCATCACGGCCGGCGACACCGGGCTGTGGAACGACGCGCAGGCCGAGGCCTTCGCGCGCATCGCGCGCTTCATCGAGTCGCAGGGCGCGGTGCCCGGCATCCAGATCGCCCACGCGGGCCGCAAGGCGAGCGCGAGCCGGCCGTGGGAGGGTGACGCACACCTGCCGGTCGGTGGCGGCGGCTGGGAGATCCTCGGGCCCTCGCCGGTTGCCTTCGGCGGCAAGCTGACGCGCGCGCCGCGCGAGATGACCGAGGCCGACATCGCGCGCGTGACGCGCGAGTTCGCCGCCGCCGCCGCCCGCGCGCGCGCCGCGGGCTTCAAGGTGCTGATGCTGCACTTCGCGCACGGCTACCTCGGCCAGAGCTTCTTCTCGCCGCTCGCCAACCGCCGCGGCGACCGCTACGGCGGCGCCTTCGAGAACCGCGCCCGCTTCCTGCTCGAGACGCTGGCGGCGGTGCGTGCGGTGTGGCCCGAGGAGCTGCCGCTCGTGGCGCGCCTCGGGGTCACCGACTTCACGGCCGGCGAGCAGCCGCTCGAGGAGTCGATCGAGCTCGTGCGACGGATGAAGGCGGGCGGCCTTGACCTCGTGGACGTCTCGGTCGGCTTCAATACCCCCGACGCGAGCGGCGTGCCGTGGGGAACGCCCGGCTTCATGGCGCCGTTCGCGGCGCGCATCGGCCGCGAGACCGGCATCGCCACCGGCTGCTCATGGAAGATCCGCGAGCCCGGGCTCGCCGACGAGCTGGTGCGCAGCGGCCAGGTCGACCTCGTGGTCGTGGGCAAGGCGCTGCTCGCCGACCCGCACTGGACCTACCACGCGGCCCAGGCGCTCGGCCGGGAGGCGCCCGGACAGGTCCTGGCGCAGCCTTACGGCTACGCGGTGTGACGGGAGGCCGCCCGCCGGAGGGCTGTTTTGACCCGCGCCGGCGACGGGTCTACACTGATATAAGTCCTTGATTCGGGATGGTTCCATGAACGACGCAAGCACGGCCGGCGAGGCTCTCGGGGCGGGCGCGGGCGACCTGCCTCCGCCGTCGCTGCTCTTCACCGACGCCGCGGCCCTCAAGGTCGCGGAGCTCATCCGCGAGGAGGGCAACGCGGCCCTCAAGCTGCGGGTCTACGTGCAGGGCGGCGGCTGCTCGGGCTTCCAGTACGGCTTCACCTTCGACGAGAACGTCGAGGACGGGGACATGACGGTCGAGAACCAGGGCGTGACCCTGCTGATCGACCCGACCAGCTTCCAGTACCTGGTCGGCGCCGAGATCGACTACCGCGAGGGCCTCGAGGGCGCGCAGTTCGTCATCCGCAACCCCAACGCCAGGACGACCTGCGGCTGCGGTTCCTCGTTCTCGGCGTGAGCGGCGCTGTCCGCTAGCGCGGCGGCGAGGCCGCCGGCGCCCCGATGCCCCAGTCCACGCGCATCCCGGACGTCCTCGCGGCCGTCGACCTGGGCTCCAACAGCTTCCACATGGTGGTCGCGCGCTACTCGCACGGCCAGCTGACGATCGTCGACCGGCTCCGCGAGATGGTGCGCCTGGCCGCGGGGCTCGACGAGCACGGCCGGCTCGCGAAGGAGGCCACCGACCGCGCGCTGGTCGCGCTCGCGCGCTTCGGCCAGCGCCTGCGGGACATGCGCGCCGAGAGCGTGCGGGTCGTCGGCACCAACACGCTCAGGAAGGCGCGCCGCAAGGCCGGCTTCCTCGAGCGCGCGCGCGAGGCGCTCGGCCACCCGATCGAGATCATCTCCGGCATCGAGGAGGCGCGCCTGATCTACGCCGGCGTCGCGCAGACGATGCCGACCGAGCCCGGGCGGCGCCTCGTGGTCGACATCGGCGGCGGCAGCACCGAGTGCATCATCGGCGAGGCCCGCGAGCCGCGCATCCTCGAGAGCCTGTACATGGGCTGCGTGGCGCTCTCCGGCGAGTACTTCCCGGACGGACGCTTCGCGGCCAAGCGCTTCGAGCGCGCGGTGGTCGCCTGCGAGGTCGAGCTCGAGCCGATCCAGGTGCCGTTCCGCGGCATCGGCTGGGAGCACGCGGTCGGCTCCTCGGGCAGCGTGCGCGCCGTCGGCGAGGCGATCCGCGAGCTCGACCCGGCGGCCCAGGTGATCACGCGCGAGGGCCTCGCGCAGCTCGCCGCGCGCCTGGCCCGGGCCGGCAACGTGCGCGGCGCCGGGCTCGAGGCGATCAGCGAGGAGCGCTGGCCGGTGTTCGGCGGCGGGCTCGCGATCCTGACCGCGGTGTTCAACGCGCTCGGCGTCGAGTCGATGCGGGTCGCCGACGGCGCGCTGCGCGAGGGCCTGCTGTACGACATGCTCGGCCGCTACACGGACGAGGACGCGCGCGAGCGCAGCGTGCGCTCGATGGCGGCCCGCTTCCACGTCGACCGCGACCAGGCCGAGCGCGTCGAGCGCGCGGCGATCGACCTGCTGCGCCAGGTCGAGGACGCCTGGGGCCTCGCCGACCCGCTCGCCGAGGGCGTGCTGCGCTGGGCCGCGCGGCTGCACGAGATCGGCCTCGACATCTCGCACTCGAGCCACCACAAGCACGCGGCGTACCTGCTGGAGAACGCCGACCTGCCGGGCTTCCCGCGCGAGGAGCAGCAGCTGCTGGCCTGCGTGGTCGGCTCGCACCGGCGCAAGGTGTCGCTCGAGCGCGCAGAGGAGCTGATCCCGCCGTGGCACACGCGCGCGCTGTACCTGATCGTGGTGCTCAGGCT
>JAFEDP010000360.1 GCA_018241545.1 Pseudomonadota bacterium | reverse complement strand
GGCCCGAGCGCCACCTGCGCGACCGCGCGCATCATCTCGCCGGCCGGCACCGCGACGCGCGCCCCGATCAGCAGCCACGCGAGCGCCGGCGTCAGCACCACGGCGAGCAGCGTCGAGCAGGCGGTCATCGTCACCGACAGCGCCACGCGCCCGCGCGCGAGATAGCTGATCACGTTGGAGGCGGTGCCGGCGCTGGTGGCGCCGACCAGCACCACCCCGAGCGCGCTCTCGGGCTCGAGGTCGAGCACGCGGATCACGAGCCACGCGGCCGCCGGCATCACCGTGTAGTGCAGGCCGACGCCGAGCGCGACGAGCCGCGGCGCGCGCGCCACCGCGGCGAAGTCCGCGACGGTGAGGGTCAGCCCCATGCCGAGCATGATCACCATCAGCAGCGGCACGATCGCCGGGCCCGCCGCCGCGAACGGCGCCGGCACGCGGTAGGCGAGCAGCGCGAGCGCCACCACGAGGAACGGGAACAGGACGGGGATCAGCCGCTGCATGGGCGCATTGTCGCGGATCGCGGCCCCGCGGCGCAGCC
This sequence comes from Pseudomonadota bacterium, assembly GCA_018241545.1. Lineage (GTDB taxonomy): Bacteria > Pseudomonadota > Gammaproteobacteria > Steroidobacterales > Steroidobacteraceae > CAIKZZ01. The sequence continues at coordinate 3,016 of JAFEDP010000360.1, read as the reverse complement.
GCGCCGCTTGGCAGGGGGTGCGCCGATGGCGCAGGATCCGCCCTCGGCCATCGAACACCCCAGGGAGGAACCGCCATGGTCCCGGTCTCGCGCCTCTTGATCCCGCTGTGCTGCCTCCTCCCGCTCGCCGCGCTCGGCGGCGACCGTCCGGACATCCGCACCGGGCTCTGGGAGTACACGCTCAAGACCGACACCAACGGCGCGCCGCAGGCGCCGGCGGCGCCGGCGATGCCGACCGTGCCGCCGGAGGTGCTGGCCAGCATGTCGCCCGAGATGCGCGCCCGGTTGGAGGCCACGATGAAGGCGCGCGGCGGTGCCGGCAGCCCGCACGTCAGCCGCTCGTGCATCACCGACGCCGACCTCGACCATCCGTTCGAGAAGCTCGACGAGAAGCAGAGCGACTGCACCCACCAGGTGCTGTCGCGCACCAGCAACTCGGCCGTCGTCGCGGTGCAGTGCCAGAACCTCGGCCGGGAGGGCGGCAGCGCCAAGGGCACCTTCAAGTGGCAGGCCTCGAGCTCCACCGCGATGTCCGGCGCCACCGACATGACGATCACGATCAACGGCCGCGACATGAAGGTGCACAACGAGATCACCGGCCACTGGGTCGGCAGCGACTGCGGCGACCTCAAGCCGCAGGCGCACAAGGCCAAGTAGCCCGGCTTCGTGCAACGCATCCGGGTCATCGACTCGCACACCGCCGGCGAGCCGACGCGCGTCGTGCTCGAGGGCGGCCCCGCGCTCGCGGGACCGCTCGCGGCGCGCGTCGCGACGCTCAGGCGCGAGCACGAGGGCTTCCGCGCCGCGGTCTGCAACGAGCCGCGCGGCTCGGACGTGCTGGTCGGGGCGCTGCTGACGCCGCCCGTCGACCCGAGCGCGGCCGCCGGCGTGATCTTCTTCAACAACGTCGGCTACCTCGGCATGTGCGGCCACGGCACGATCGGCCTCGTCACGACGCTCGCCTGGCTCGGCCGCCTCGCGCCCGGGCGCCACCGCATCGAGACGCCGGTGGGCTGCGTGACCACCGAGCTGCACGCGGACGGGCGCGTCTCGGTGCGCAACGTGCCGGCCTACCGGCACGCGCGCGCGGTCACGGTCGAGGTGCCCGGCCATGGCCGCGTCAGCGGCGACGTCGCCTGGGGCGGCAACTGGTTCTTCCTGTGCGCCGACCACGGCCTTCGCCTCGAGGCCGGCCGGCTCGAGGCGCTGGTCGACTTCGGCTGGCGGCTGCGCCAGGCGCTCGGCGCCGCCGGGGTCACCGGCGCGGACGGCGCCGAGATCGACCACATCGAGCTCACCGGCCCGGGCAGCGGCCCCGGCATCGACGGCCGCAACTTCGTGCTGTGTCCGGGCAAGGCCTACGACCGCTCGCCGTGCGGCACCGGCACGAGCGCCAAGCTCGCCTGCCTCGTCGCCGACGGCAAGCTCGCGCCCGGGCAGCGCTGGCGCCAGGAGAGCGTGATCGGCAGCCTCTTCGAGGGCAGCGTCGAGCTCGAGGACGGGGCGGTGGTGCCGACCATCACCGGCCGTGCCTGGATCACCGCCGAGGCCACGCTGCTGCTCGACCCCACCGACCCGTACCGCCACGGCATCGCTGCGGGACCCGCCCCGTGAAGGACCTGACGCGCGGCTCGATCACCGCGCACATCCTGGCGATGGCCGCGCCGATGGCCGTCGGCATGCTGGTGCAGACGCTGTACGTCATGGTCGACCTGTACTTCGTCGCCGGCCGCGGCCAGGCCACGCTCGCCGGCGTCAGCGCCGCCGGCAACTTCACCCTGGTGGTGCTGGCGATGACCCAGGTGCTCAGCGTCGGCACGGTCGCACTGATCGCGCACGCGGTCGGCGCCGGTGACCGTGACGGCGCCAGCCTCGCGTTCAACCAGTCGCTCGCGCTCGGTGCGCTGGCCTCGCTCGTGGCGCTCGCCGCCGGCTACGCGCTGATCGGCCCGTACATGGCCGGCGTCGGCGCCGACGCGGCGACCGCGGCGGCGGGCACGAGCTACCTGCGCTGGTACCTGCCGGGGCTCGCACTGCAGTTCGGGGCGGCCGCGATGGCGGCGGCGCTGCGCGGCACCGGCATCGCCAAGCCCACCATGCTGGTGCAGCTCGCCAGCGTTCTGCTCAACATCGTGCTCGCGCCGGTGCTGATCGCCGGCGTCGGCACCGGCCACCCGCTCGGTGCGGCCGGCGCGGGCCTCGCCAGTACGCTCGCGGTGCTCGCGGGCACGCTGCTGCTGGTGTGGTACTTCGCCCGGCTCGAGAAGTACGTGGGCTTCCGACCCGCCGAGTGGCGCCCGCGGCCCGCGGTGTGGCGCCGCATCCTCGCCATCGGCCTGCCGGCCGGCGGCGAGTTCGCGCTGATGTTCGTCTACATGGCCGTGATCTACGCGATCGTGGCGCGCTTCGGCGCCGCCGCCCAGGCCGGCTTCGGCGTCGGCTCGCGCGTGATGCAGGCGGTGTTCCTGCCGGCGATGGCGATCGCGTTCGCGATCACGCCGGTGGCCGGCCAGAACGTCGGCGCGCGCAACGCCGCGCGCGTGCGCCGCAGCTTCGTCGACGGCGCGCTGCTGACCTGCGCGCTGATGGTGCTGCTGACCGCCCTGTGCCAGTGGCGCGCGCCGGCGATGGTCGGGTTCTTCACGGCCGATCCCGAGGCGCGCGCGGTGGGGACGCGCTTCCTGCAGCTGATCTCCTGGAACTTCGTGGGCTCGGCGCTCGTGTTCTCGTGCTCGGGCATGTTCCAGGCGCTGGGCAACACCTGGCCGTCGATCGCCTCGAGCGGCACGCGGCTGCTGACCTTCGCGATCCCGGCCTGGCTGTGGTCGACGCGGCCCGGCTTCGTCATCGACGACGTCTGGTACCTGTCGATCGCGACGGTCGCGCTGCAGGCGCTCGTGAGCCTCGCGCTGCTCCGGCGCGAGCTCGCGCGCCGGCTCGCCTTCGCCGCCGCCTGAGCGCGGCCGCCGTGACGGTCGCGCTGCCCGCGCTCCCGATCCTCGAGGCGCTGCCGGCG
>JAFEDP010000035.1 GCA_018241545.1 Pseudomonadota bacterium | reverse complement strand
CACTCCCCGGCCAGCACGCCACCGAAGGCATCGAGCGCGTGGTTGAGCGCGCGCGACCGGGTGAGGTCGAAGACGCTGCCGGCGGCGCCCTGGCGCGGGTCCCAGGCCCCGAACACGAGGCGCGCGATGCGGGCATGCACCATCGCCGCAAGGCACATCGGGCAGGGCTCGAGCGTCACGTACAGCGTCGCGCCGCCGAGCCGGTAGCTCTGCAGCGCCTCGCCGGCCTCGCGCAGCGCGACGATCTCGGCGTGCGCGGTCGGGTCGTGCGAGCCGACCGGCCGGTTCCAGCCGCGCCCGACGACGCGGCCGTCCGCGGCCACGACCAGCGCGCCGACCGGCACCTCGCCCGCCGCCTCGGCGGCGCGCGCGAGGCCGAGCGCCTCGCGCATGTAGTCCTCGTCGCCCGCCACCGCCGCGCCCGCGCCGCCCGCCGCGGCTCAGGGCTGGTCGGCGTAGGCGCGCACCAGCCGGTACATGAACTCGCGTCCCTCGAGCAGCGACTTGACGCCGACGTACTCGTTGAGGCCGTGGATGTTGCCCAGGTCGGCGTTCATGAACACCCCCTCGATGCCGTAGGTCGGGATGCCGGCGGCATTGAGGAACTCGCCGTCGGTCGCGCCGGGCTGCAGCATCGGCACCACCGGCACGCCCGGCCAGGTCTGCTTCACGAGCTGCTCGAGCGGCGCGAGGATCGCGGGTGCCAGCGGCGGCGCGATCGCCGGCGGGCCGCGCAGCTCGAGGGTCGTGACGTGCACGGCCGGGTCGGCCACCACCTGCTCGAGCGTCGCACGCACCGCCTCGGGCGTGACGCCCGGGAAGATCCGGCAGTTGACGTTGGCGCGCGCGCGCTGCGGGAGCGCGTTGGTCGCGTGGCCGGCGTCGAGCATGGTCGCCACGCACGTCGTGCGCAGCATCGCGTTCCAGCTCGGCTCGCGCGCCGAAACGAGCGCAATGGCCTTGGCGTCGCCCGGGTCGCGCACCAGCGCCTCCATCGCCCGCGCCACCTCGGTCTCGCCCTTGGCGGCCTGGATCTTCGCCATGCCGGCGAAGTAGGCGCGGTTGCCGTCGGCGAACATCGCCGGGAAGGTGTAGCCGGCGATGCGCGTCAGCGCCGCGGCCAGGTGGTAGATGGCGTTGTCGGGGACCGGACGCGAGCTGTGGCCGCCCTTGTTGGTGACTTCGAGGCGGAAGTTCTGCGAGGTCTTCTCGCCCGCCTGCACCTGCAGCAGCACGCGCTGGCCGGCGGCGTCGAGCTCGCCCCACGCACCCTCGTTGATCGCGAAGCCCGCGTCGATGAGCGCCCGCTCGTGCGCGACGAGCCATTCGGCGCCATTGAACGCGCCCGAGGTCTCCTCGCCGCAGGTGAGCGCGAGCTTGAGCGTGTGGCGCGGGCGGATCTTCTGGCTGCTCAGGCGCACCAGCGTGTCGACCCAGATCGCCGCCTCCGCCTTGTCGTCCATCGCGCCGCGCGCGTAGAAGTTGCCGTTCTCCTCGACCAGCTTGAACGGGTCGCGCGTCCAGTCTTCGCGCCGCGCCTCGACCGTGTCGATGTGCGCGAGCAGCAGGATCGCCTTGGCCTTCGGATCGCGCCCCGGATAGACCGCGACCAGGCCACCCTCCTTCGGGTGATCCGGCGCCGCGAACGGGTGCAGGTCGGTCTCGGGCAGGCCCGCGGCGCGCAGCCGGGCCGCCATGCGCTCCGCCGCAAGCGTGCAGCTGCCGGCGGAGAGGGTCGTGTTGGTCTCGACGAGTTCCTTATACAGTGCGCGGAACTGCGCCTCGCCGGTGTCGGCAGGGGTGGCCGGCGCAGCGCCGGCAGCGGTGGCGAGCAGCAGGGCGGGAAGCAGGGACAGGGGAAGTCGCATGGGTCCTCCTGAGCGAGTCGCCGATTAGACCCGCGCGCATCGCCCACGGCAACTGCCGCGGCCGGCGGGGCCTGGCGCGCGGTGCAGCCCCCTCACGACCGACGTCGCCCCGGGGCAGCCTGCTCTCCGATGCGCTGCACGACCGCCGGCCCATGGTGGGTCGAGTCCGCGGCCAGCCGCTCGAGTACCCCGCGACCGGAGCCTGGATGCTCGAGCGCCGCTTGAGGCGACTGCGTCCATTCGACGTGCGGCGACGACCACACGACGCGGCGGACATCCCCATCGGCCGTCACGCCGATGCCGGCGACCCCATCGCTCACAGGCTCGACCATTTCAGCGCCGCCGTCGCGCGCGTGGTGGAGGGCAGCGAGCGCGAGCGGTGGGCCGTCACGTTCCCCGACGCGGCGCATGATGCGCGACGCGTTCGCGCGCGAAGCACTGCACGATCGCTGGACGCGGGTGCTCGAGCCAGCGGCTGCTGCAGGTGACGGGTCGACGCTCGCTCGAGTGACGCCCGTGCGTGCGCGCCGCTGACGGCAGCCACCGCGAACTCGCGGCGTGTCCAGGAAACGAGCGGCGCGCGTTCAGCGGGCGTTCAGATTGAGCCGCGCTTGGCGACAGCGCACGCGCGTGCGATGCGACATAACGGCACCTCACTGTCGCCGCATCGAGACACTGGAGACGACGTAATCCGGGGACGATAATCCTCTGCAGCTACCGCAGGGATGCGCGACGACGGACGGTGGCACGCGAGGACTCGCGACCCGCGCCGTTTGAGACGCGCGACGCTGCGGTGCTCACCATAGGGAGTACTCCATGACCACGCGCACGATTCCCGCACTTCTCGTCGCGCTGACGACCACCGCTGCGCTCGCGCTCGCCGCGTGCGGCTCAGGTGGCGGCATGGGCGGCGCCAACACGATGGGCACCGCCGCGCCGCAGATGCGTCTCTCGGTCGCCGACGCGCCGCTCGACGGCGCGACGCACGTCGTCGTCGTGTTCACCGGCGTCGAGCTCACCGGCGACTCCGGGAACACCGTGACGATCACCTTCCCGCAGCCGAAGAGCATCGACCTGCTGACCCAGAGCGGCACCGCCTCGGCGGTGCTGTTCGACCAGCCGATCCAGCCCGGCAGCTACGGCCAGATCCGGCTGCTGGTGCAGGCCGACGGCACCGGCAACAACTCCTACGTCCAGCTGGCCGACGGCTCGATGCACGGCCTGTGGGTGCCGAGCGGCGCGCAGACCGGGCTCAAGCTGGTCTCGGGGTTCATGGTGCCGAGCAGCGGCGTCGTCGACTACACCATCGACTTCGACCTGCGCCAGGCGATCACCTGCCCGCCCGGCCAGGCGCCGGCGTGCATCCTGAAGCCGGTCGAGCGGCTGGTCGACAACACCGCGGTCGGCAACATCCAGGGCCAGATCACGAGCACGCTGCCGACCGGCTGCACGCCCGGCATCTACCTCTATAACGGCACCGTGGCGAAGCCCGAGGACATGAACACGAGCGCCGCCGCCGGCGATCCCAACCAGCCGATCGCCTCGAAGGTCCCGGTCGCGAACTCGACGCCGCCCTACTACTACCAGTTCACGTTCCTGCCACCCGGCACCTACACCGTCGCCTTCACCTGCCAGGCCGCGAGCGACACGCCCGACCAGGCCGACGCCTCGGTGACGCTGGTGCCGGTCGGCACGACGATGGTCAGCGCCGCGATGACGCAGACGGTCAACGTCGCGCTCGGCTCGATCGCCGGCCAGGTCACGCTGCCGAGCGGCTGCACGGTGCCGGGCCCCGGCGTGTACCTCTACCTCGGCACGGTCACGGCGCCGGAGGACTGGAACGCCTCGGCCCCGTCGGGCGACGCCAACCAGCCGATCGCCTCGATGGCCTTCGCCGCCGGTGCCACCGCGCCGTTCAACTACCAGTTCGCCGCCCTGCCGCCGGGCGGCTACACGGTGGCCTTTACCTGCCAGGCGCCGTCCGACAACCCGGCGCAGGCCGATGCCGCGGTGACGTTCAATCCGGTCAAGACGGGCATCCAGGTGGTCGCCGACCAGGTGACCACGGTCAATATCCCCTAGCGCAACCGCGCTTCCCGGCGGGCCGCCATGGCCCGCCGGGCTATTTGCCCAGCCCGGCCCCGGTCGTCAGATAGACGGCGAAGGTGCCGAGCCAGTGGCCGCCCTCGTAGTGCTCGCCGGTGACCGCGGGCAGTGCCGCGTCGCGATGCGCGCGCGCGGCCGCCTCGAGCGCAGCGCGCCGCGCGTCGGCGCGCGGCAGGCCCGCGGCGATTCCCTCGAGCATCCACGCGCGGCTCAGGTTGAGCCCGTCGAGGTGAGCGAGCTTGGGGTCGCTGCGATCGGTGACGACCGCCGGCGCCAGCCACGGCTCCCCGCCGTGCGGGACGCCGATCTGCGGCAGGAAGTCGCGCAGCCAGCGGGCGTACTGGCGCGGCTCGAGCACCCGCCGCATCAGGTCGGCCTCGCCCAGGCACGGCGACAGGAAGTCCTCGCCGGAGGGCTCATAGGCGAGCGGGCAGGCCCGGTCCGCGGCGAAGAACTCGCGCGCCTTGGCCTCTAGCAGCCCCGCGAGCGCCTGGTCGCCACGCGCGCGGGCGGCATCCAGCATCAGCCCGAAGGCGAACGCGCTCTGGCTGTGCTCGCCGACGCGGACCGGATAGTGCAGCGCCGCGAGCCAGGTCGCGACGCGCCCGGCCACCACGCGCTCGAGCGGCTCGAGGTTGCGCGCCCACTGCTGCGCCTCCGGATCCTGCCAGCGGTGCAGCTCGGCGCTCAGAGCCAGCAGCCAGGCGAGCCCGTAGGGCCGCTCGAACGAGCGGCGCCCCTCCCCCTGCAGGTAGGCGGCTTCGGCCGCAAGCTTGTCCGCCGCCAGGTCCTGCGCCAGCGTGGCGCGCGCCCCGGCGGCGAAGGGCGCGAGCGGATGCAGCCGCGCGGCCCGCGCCAGCAGCCAGTGGCCGTGCACCGCCGAGTGCCAGTCGTAGCAGCCGAAGAACGCGGGCGTGAGCTCGCGCGGTGGGCGCGCGTCGGCGTCGCTCGCAAGCGTGTGCGACAGGTGGTTGGGGTACTCGCGGCGCGCGCAGTCCGCGGCGAGCGCCACGAAGCGCGCGACGGCGGCCGCGTCCGGCTCCGGAGCCGGCGGCGCGGCGCGCACCTGCGCTAAGGATCCGCCCGCGAGCAGCGCTGCGATCAGGAGTGCACGCATGGAAAGCCTCCGCACGGGCCGGGCCCCCGCCCGGCGGTGCACAATAGCAAGCCGCGCGCGCTCGCGCGCCGCCCCGCCAGCAGGCCGAGGAGGACCGCCGTGCACTGCGCCGCGCTGATCGCCGGATGTCTCGCCGCGGGGCTTGCGGCCGGCGCACCCGCCCCGCCCGCGCCCGCGGCAGCGCCCGCGATCCGCACCGACGATGTCGCGCGCTTCTACGACCTGTACGAGCGCGAGCATGGGCACCCGACCGCGCTGCAGCTCGAGCGCGAGTACCTCGCGCCCGGATCGGAGGGCCTGCACGAGTTCGCGCGATTGCGCGCCATCACCGGCGAGGCGATCGCCACGGCGATCGAGCGCCGGCCCGAGGTGTACGCCGGCGCACGACGCTGCGTGGCGGCGCTGCCGCGCGTCACGCGGCGCCTCGCCGTGGCGCTGCGGCGGCTCGGCGAGCTGTACCCGGCGGCGCAGTTCCCCGCCGTCACGATCGCGGTCGGGCGCGGCAAGCCGGTCGGCATCGGCAGCCCCGCCACCGGGATCCAGATCGGCCTCGAGGCACTGTGCGCGACCGACTGGCTGAACCCGGACGTCGAGGCGCGCTTCGTGCACGTGATCGCGCACGAGTACGTGCACGCGCAGCAGGTGCGTCGGCTCGTCGACGACGAGCACCCGACCGTGCTCGAGGCGTCGCTGGTCGAAGGGATCGCGGAGTTCGTCGGCGAACGGATCTCAGGCTCCATCGCGAACGCCTACCTGCCCGCGCTCGCGCACGGGCGCGAGCGGGAGATCGAGACGGCGTTCGTCGCCGACGAGGACCGGACGGACCTCAGTGCCTGGGTCTACAACAGCACGCCCGAGCGGCCGGCCGACCTCGGCTACTGGGTCGGCTACCGGATCGCCCGCAGCTATTACCGGCACGCCGCCGACCGGCGCCGGGCGATCGCCGACCTGATCCGGATGGACGACCCGCGGGCGCTGCTCGCGCGAAGCGGCTGGCATCCGGGCATCCACCTCGACTGACGCGGACCCGACGCCGCCGACTACCCACCGCCCGGCAGAGTCGCCCCGCTCCCGCTGGCCGAGGCGCGCCGCACGGCCGGCGCCACGCGCCCGCGCGCCGGCGGCTCACGCGGGCGGCAGGCAGCGGGCCGGGAAGACGTGGGGCGTGTTCTCGTCCTTCAGCCAGTCGATCAGCTTCAGGATCCCGACGACGTTGAGGACGACCCCCAGGGCGATGCCGAGCAGCCAGTCGGTCGCCGACGCCAGCTGCCGGGCGATGACCAGCTGGAAGAACCAGCCGGCCAGCGGCAGGAACAGGAGGTCGGCCGTGAGCATGCCGGGGTTGTAGCGGGTGCGCCCCCTGAGGTTGAAGAGGATCGTGTGCGCGAAGATGTTGCCGACCGACACCAGCATCGTCGCGATGCCGAGCCAGACGGCCCGATCGGCGAGGACCGCCGCCAGCACGTAGAACAGCCAGCCGGTCACGACGTTCACGATCAGCGCGGTCTGCGGATTGAGCGGGTAGCGATCCGGCCGGGTGCTGGCGAACATGACCGTGTTCATCATGCCGGGGAAGTAGCCCGGGAATCGGTATTCCTCGAACTGGTGCAGAAAGAGGCTGATGAGACTCAGCCAGAGCAGCAGGGACAGGCCCCGCGGGTGCGCCACCAGGATGAACCCGGCGACGACCACGGCGAGCCCGAGCCCGAGGTCAAACCAGTGCTTGCGTAGCAGCTCCATGTGCCCGCCCGTGCTGCGCCAACCTCGGCGCATGTGCCAGTCTAGCGACCGGCCGACGCGCCGTGGACGGAGCGCACCCGGTGATGGCCGGCGCCCCGAGCCGCGACCGCGGGCTGTCCAGGTCACCGCCGGCGCGACGCCCAGCCCCGCGCGCCGGAGGGGCCGCGCCGGCTGTGCGGTCATCGAGCGCCGGGGCCGCCGAGGCCGCGGCCGTTGGCGCTAACGCGGGGTGGATTCGGCCTGCAGCTGCTGCAGGACGCGAAGCGTGATCCGGTCGCAGCGCGAACCGCCGAACTCGTAGAGCTCGTGTTCGGCGAGATCCAGCTCGAGCGCGAGGGCCTCGCGCAGCAGGCTCTTGGCGCGGAAGTGCCGGCTGCGCACCGTCGCCTCGGGAATGTCCAGGCAATGTGCGGTCTCCTCGACCGACAGTTCCTCGACCGCCCGCAGCACGAAGACGGTGCGGTACGCCTCCGGCAGCTGGTCGAGCCGCCGCTGCAGCAGCGCACGCAGCTGCGCGCGGTCGAGCAGCTGATCCGGCCGCTCGCGGTCGCTGGCGGGAGCCTGGCTCATCTCGAGCCCGGTGGCGTCTGGCACCAGTGGCACGACGGTCTGGCGCCGCTGACTGCGACGGCGCCGGCCGAGCGATTCGTTCAGCACGAGCCGCGTCAGCCAGGTCGCGAGCGCACTGTCGCCGCGGAAGCGCGCCATCTGTCGGTAGGCGCACAGGTAGGCCTCCTGCAGCGCGTCCTCGGCGTCGGCATCATCGTGCAGCACGGCGCGCGCGACGCGGAACAGCCGCCGGTTGAAGCGGCGCATCAGCTGCTCGAACGCCGCCTGATCGCCGGCGGCGATCCGCCGCACGAGTTCCGCCTCGTCCAGTACGGGCGCGGCGGCGGCCGCGGTGCCCCGGCTCAACTGCGGCGCTCCGTCGCAAGCACCACGAGCGTCCCCCGCATCGTCGGATGGTAGGCGCAATGGTACGGGAAGCGGCCGACCTTGAGTGCGAGCGAGGACCAGGACCCGTTCGCGGCGATCGCGCCGGAATCGAATGTCCGGCCATCGGCCGTCACGGTATGCGGAACGAGGTCCTTGTTCACGAAGACCACGCGATCGCCCCGATGGACGGTCACGACGTTCGCGGCGAAGCGCATGTTCTCGATCGTGACGGTCGCGCTGCGCGGCTCACCGGCGGCGGCGTCGGCGAGCCACGTGCACGCGAGCCATGCCACCAGCAGGCGAGCCACGGGCACTAGCTGCGCTTGGCGAGCTTGGCCTGCAGCTGCCGGGCGTGCTCGAGATGCGCGCCGAACGCCGGACGAACCTTGACGAGCAGCGCCTTGAGCTCGGCGTTCTGGGCATCCGGGATCAGCGTGTGGTCGATGGCGTCGATGACGGCCTCGTGGTAGGCGACCTCGTGATCCACGTAGGCCTTGTCGAAGGCTGCGCCGGCGAGTTTCTTGAGCGCCGCGAGGTTGTCGTCGCCGCCCTTCTGCAGGCCCTGCGCGGTGGCGTTCGCCTCGGGGGTGACGTGCAGGCGGGTGACGAGCTCGACCGCGGCGGCATTGACCCCGGTGTGGTCGCGTACCATCACCTGCGCGAAGTCCCTGACGTCCTGGGCGCTGCCGCGGCTCTCGGCGAGCTTGCCGGCGTCGATGTCCACCTGGTTGGCCGTCACCACGATCTGGGCGATCTGCGGATCGGTCGGACCGGCCGCCGCCGCGAGTCCGCTGACCGAGAGTGCCCAGAGCCCGAATCCCGCCACGCGCAGTGCCTTCACGACAGACCCCCTGAATGGATCGCCCGACAACCGGGTGTTCGGGCATTGGATGTCACGACGCACGCGCGCGTTCCGGGACACGCCCGCCCGCTCGCCGGGCGGGCGGGCGGCACGCTCAGGATCGATCCCCGGAATATCCGGTGACGCGGTCCAGCGCCTGAAGCGCCGGCGCCCGTCGCGACCGCCGCGCACGCAGGCCTTGCGCTACCGCGCCGGCCCGCGCGTCGACGAACCGGGCCGCAGCGCGCTGAAGAAGGCGTCCAGTTCGGCACCGGACGCGGCGTCCCGGAAGCCGTCGAAGCGCCCCTCGCGCGCGATCATCTGTGCCGCGCGCATGAATCCGGCCCACGCGGCGCGTGCGAGCGCACCGCCGACGCTCACTCGCCGCACGCCCAGTGCCGCGACGTCGTCCAGGGCCAGGTCGCTGACGGATCCGATCAGGAGATTCACCGGCTTGGGCGCGACCGCGGCCACCACCGCGGCGATGTCGGCCCGCGAGCGCAGGCCCGGCGCGTACAGGCAATCCGCGCCTGCCGCGGCATAGGCCTTCAGGCGCGCGACGGTCTCCGCGATGTCTGCCCGTCCCACGAGGTAGCACTCGGCGCGACCGACCAGCAGCGTATCGCCACCGGCCCGGTCGATCGCCCGGCGAGCCGCCTGGATCCGCTCGACGGCCGTCGCGACGTCGTAGAGCGGCCGGTCCGCGTTCCCGGTCGAGTCCTCGATCGAGAGCCCCGCGATCCCGGTCCGCACGGCCAGCGTCACGTTCTCGGCGAGTTCGGCGATGGTGGTCGCGTAACCACCTTCGAAGTCGGCGTTGACGGGCAGATCCGTGGCGTCCACCAGCGCCTCGAAGTGCGCGAGTGCCTGGTCGCGCGCCACACCGCGATCCGGCAGCCCCTGGGACCACGCAAACCCGGAACTCGTCGTCGCGAGCGCCTTGAAGCCCAGCTGCTCGAGGAACTTCGCGGTTCCGACATCCCAGGGATTGGGGATCACGAAGCACCCGGCTGCGTGCAACTCCCGAAAGGTGCGGCGCTTGTCTGAGGTGCTCGGGCGGCGTGTGTCCATGATTGCTCCTGCTTGCAGTCCGGCACTCTATACCCGGCCGGGCACATGAGGTCGGCACGCCGGATGGATCGATCCGCGACGCTCTGCGGGACGGCGTGGCGCAGCCGGGCCTGGCGCGCGCCGCGCCGCGCGCGCCCGCGCGGCCCCCTGCGGACGGTTCCACGCGGCGTCACGCTTCCACCGCCGGGTCCGGATCCCGACGACGCCACGGACGGCAAAGTGCGACGTGGCGCATGTTGCCGCGGCGCGGCGAACGAATAGGATCTGCGCACGCTGCCACCGCGACGGCAGCTCCGCGATTCCCGATCCACTGGACGGAGACCGTCAGCCATGGCCGGACTGGTGCGTGTCATCGCCACGGCGCTCGCGGCCATCGCCACCCACTTCTTCGTCTACTGGATGGGCGGGGCGATCGTCTCGCTGGTCCTGCCGCTGCAGCTGGCCTTCCTGCTGACCACGGCGCTCTCGCTGCTCGCCGCGTTCCTCGCCGGGCGGCACGTCTGGCGGGCACTCGGGTCGGCCGATGCGGGAATCGTCCGCTCGATCACGACCGGCGCGCTGCTGGTCGGCGCGATCGGCTTCTCGGCGGGCTTCTTCGGGCCGATGATCTTCTCGCCCGACGCCAACCAGGGACCGATGCTCGGCATCTTCATCACGGGTCCGCTGGGATTCCTCGCGGGAGGCATCGGCGGCGCCATCCGCGGACGACCTGCATCCGGCCGCTGACGGCTGACCGGGCGGCCGCACAACACCCCCCTCTTGCACCGCCGTCGTCATCCATGCTACATACTGAACCATATGGTTCAGTGTGCGCGAACGGGCATCGACGCCTCGTTCGCCGCGCTCGCGGACGGCACGCGACGCGGCGTTCTCGAGCAGCTCGCGCGGGCCGACGCATCCATCACGGACCTCGCCCGGAAGTTCCACATGACCCTCACGGGCATGAAGAAGCACGTCGGCGTCCTGGAGCAGGCAGGCCTCGTGACCACCATGAAGGTCGGGCGCGTGCGGACCTGTACGCTCGGTCGTCTCGCGCTGGAGCAAGAGGCGGCGTGGATCGAGCGGTATCGCCAGCTCTGGGCGGCGCGCTTCGACGAGCTGGACCGCGTGGTCGAGGAACTGCAACGGAAGGAGGGAGTCGATGGACGCAGCAAGAGATAGCGGGACCATCTCGCCGCCGCTTCGCACGACGGTGGAGCGCAGGTCCGAGCGTGAGCTGGTCGTGACGCGGACCTTCCGCGGCCCGGCCCGCCTCGTGTTCCAGGCGTGGACGACGCCGGAGCTCCTCATGCGGTGGTGGACACCGAAGTCGTGCGGGATCACCTTCGTCTCGTGCGAGATCGATGCCCGCACCGGCGGCCGCTACCGGTTCGTGTTCGCCCACCCGTCCGCAGAGCAGCCGATGGCGTTCTTCGGGCGCTACCTCGAGGTCACGCCGCATTCGCGCATCGTCTGGACCAATGACGAGGGCGGCGACGGTGGATCGGTCACGACATTGACCCTCGAAGAGCGCGGCGCCGAGACGCTGGTCGTCCTCAGCGATCTCTACCCCTCGAAGGAAGCGCTGGACGATGCCATCGCCTCGGGGAGCACGAGCGGATTCGACGAGCAGTTCGCGCAACTGGACGGCCTGCTCGTCGCCGTCGACCCGCCCGCCGCGCGGGCCTGAGGCCACCCGCGCTCGGCGGCCGTCGCGGCGCGTCGGCGCGGCTCGGCCTGCGCCCGGGCAGGCTGGCTCGAGTCAGGGGAAGCCGATGTCGACATCACTGTATGACCTGAGCGTGCCGACGTTCCTGCAGACCGTGCGGGCGGTCGCGGGCTTCCTCGACCGGGCGGCGCGCCACTGCCTCGAGACGGGCCAGAACCCGGACGACTTCGTGCAGGCGCGGCTGTTCGCGGACATGGCACCGTTTCACTTCCAGATCGAGGCGGCGTGGCACCACAGTGTCTGGGGCCTGGAGGCCGCCAGGACCGGCGTGTTCGACCCACCGCCGCTCGTCGGCCCGGTTCCGTTCGCCGAGCTGAAGACCATGATGCGCAGGGCGGAGTCGGCGCTGGTGGCGTTCACCCCGGACGAGGTCAACAGCTGGGCGGGAAGGTCCCTAGACCTTCAGATCGGCCCGCGGCGACTCGCCTTCACGGCCGAGACGCTCATCCTGTCGTTTTCGCTGCCCAACTTCTATTTCCACGCCGTCACGGCCTACGACATCCTGCGCATGCGGGGCGTGCCGCTCGGGAAGCGCGACTACGAGGGTCGTCTGCGCACGCGGACTGCCGAGGCGACCACCCGATAGGGCGTGCTTGCGGCGATGCCGCCGCCCTTCCGCACTCGCCGCCGGGATCAGTTCCAGCCGCCGGCTGAATCGGCATCGCCGGCCGCGTCGTGCCCGGAAACGGCCCGCCCACTCCGCTTCGATCGCCTACTCATCGGCACGCCGACCCAGCGGCGGCGCGCGAAGTGACACGCAGAGCGTGCGCAGCCGGACCACACTCGGGTCCTGCGCCGGGAAGCGTGACTCCTCGGTGCGGATGGCCGCCGGACGCGGGCGACTGAGGAGTCGGCGCGGCGGCTGGACCGTGCGGTCTACTCGGGCAGACACCAGGCGCTCTTGATGTGACACAGCTGCGTCAGCATGTCCGCATATTGCCGGTTGATGGCGTCCCGCTCGGCAACTCCGACAAACTGGATGAAGTAGCCGTGGGCCCCGTGCAGGATGACGAAGGGATCGGGGCTGCTCGGCCAGCGGCCGTGCTGACTGTAATAGCCGAACTGCTCCGCGGTGGGCAGGGTGCCGCCCACATCCTCATTCGTCAGGTTCGGCGCGTAATGCATCACGTGCGGGATGTTGGACGTCGCGACCTGGTCCGTATGGTCGGGATCGACGTAGGTCCGCAGGATGGGCGCCAGCATGTAGGAGACCCCGGCCCGCGCCGGCGGCTGGTAATAGCCGCTCGTGAATCTCGCCTGGATCAGCTTCTTGAGCTCGTCGGGCGGCATTCCTTGCGCCTGCAGGGCCGCTGCATCCAGAAACACCTGCAGCTGCGCCTTCGCCCCCGCCGCATCCCAGGACACCGGATAGAGAATGTCGTCCCGGTAGCGGGTCAGGGGCCAGCTCCCCCGGAAGGCGTCATCGCCGGTACGGGCAACCAGAGCGTGGAAGCCGTTGCTACCCCGGCGAGCCACCACGAAGCCCTTGGCAGGGTCGAGCACGTAGACGGTGGCCTGCTCCTGCAGGTGCTGCGGCAGTGAGCTCAAGGCCAGCCGGATCTCCAGGTCGCGGGGCAAGGCCTCGACGGCCGCCGCGCTCGTCCCGCAGTACACGCTCGCGATCAACGCCACCACCCAAGACAGAATCAGAGTCTTCATCGTGACACTCCGCGTGATGAACTCATTGCAGGACTTCGATGCCGGTGCCGCTGTGGATTCCGAGCGCCGTCGCGCCCTCGTGCTCGGAGTCGGTGAGTAGCGTCACGACGTGCTCGGCGTACGCTCTCGGCTCGAGCGGCGCGCCGAAGCCCGCCAGGAACTCCTGCGTGGTCTTTCCGTGGTGCCGGGCATAGCCCTCGGCGGCGGCCCGGCCCAGCGCCGTGGCTCCGACGATCTGTCGCGGGACCACAGCCTGGAACCGCACGTCGAGGCCCTGCGCCTTGGCCACCGCGTTGGCGTAGCCCGCCATGAGCCAGATCGTGCGCTTGGCTCCGGCGTAGCCTCCCGACAGCGGTGAGCCCGAGACCGCGGCGCCGCTGGAACTCAACAGCACGCGGCTTCCTGCCGCCAGGGGCAGGCGCAGGGCGGCCTGCACCCAGTGGAAGCTCGCCTTCACGTCGGTGTTCCAGGGCGCGCTGAAGGACTCCCAGGTCTGCTGATCCAGGGGCGCGACGAGGGGCGTCGCGCCCGCATTGAGCACCAGCACCGAGGGGCGCACGCGCCGAAGAGCGTCGTCGGCGACCCTCGGATCGGTGGCATCGCCCGGGAGTGCGGTTATGGCGAAGCGCGATTCGAGTTCGCGCAACGCCGTCGTGTCCCGTGCCAGCACCGCAACCTTCGCGCCTCGCGCATGAAGCGCCTCGACCACCGCGAGCCCCAGACCCCGGCTGCCGCCGGTCACGAGAGCGACCTGTCCGTGTAATGTCTTCATGGATCAGGCCACGTTCGCTGACGGGGTGAACGCACGAAACTGCCGTTCCAGCAGCTTGGCGATCCCATCGCGCCAGCCGTGCGCAAGCGGTCGCGACATGGGATCCGGGAAGATGTCCTCCTGGCCCTCCGCGAGGCCGTCGTAGATCCCCTGGGCAGTGGTCCCGGGCGTAGCCTTCGCGACCTCGATGCCTCGACTCATGCCGGTGTCGGTGGGACCGATGAAGGCCGCGTGCACGGTCACCCCGGTGTGGGCCAGCAAGGCCCGCAGGGACTGGGTCATGCTGGCGAGCGCGGCTTTGGACATCGAATACCCGGGGGTCGCGGGCACGGCAGCGATGGCCGCCAGCGACACGTTGTTGACGATCGCGCCGCGGGTGCGCTTCAGGAGCGGGAGAACGCCGTTCGTGACGCGTGCCGCGCCGAGGACATTGACCTCGATGTGACGCCGGATCGAATCCGTATCGGTCAGATCGTCGGCACTCAGGATGCCGGTGTTATTCACCAGCAATTCGAGTTCGCGCACTTGGGCGACGGCGCGCTCCACCTGCCGCGGGTCTGTCACGTCGAACTCCAGCGGCGTGACGCGCGGGTCGGAATGCCGGAAGCCGCCGCGTACGCCGGCATGGATGCGCCTGGCCCCGCGCCGCAGCGCTTCTTCGAGCAACGCCCGGCCGATGCCGCGGTTGGCGCCTGTGATCAATAGAGTCCTGTTCGCGATGTCCATCGGATGCACTCCCGTGGTCTGTGGGGAGGAAACGACGTGGGCACCCGAAAGGAATCGGCGGCATCCGAGATGAAGGATGAGCGGTGGAGTTCGCCCGGTGCCGTCCCGGCGATTCCTTTCGCCCTGGCCGGACGTTAAGGAGACGGGGAGATCGTCC
>JAFEDP010000359.1 GCA_018241545.1 Pseudomonadota bacterium | reverse complement strand
ACGTCCTTCGGCAGGCCCGACATCTCGGCGATGCCGCCGCCGTTGTCGGTGATCGGCCCGTAGGCGTCGAGCGCCACGATCATGCCGGTCATCGACAGCATGGCGGTTGCGGCGATCGCGATCCCGTACAGCCCCTCGCCGTGGCCCGCGGTCTCGCCGACCTGGAAGGCGCCGAAGATCGCGAGGCACACGGCGAGCACCGGCAGCGCCGTCGACTTCATCGACACGGCGAGGCCGGCGATCACGTTGGTGCCGTGGCCGGTCTGCGAGGCGGCCGCGACGTAGCGCACCGGCGCGTACTCGGTGGCGGTGTAGTACTCGGTGATCCAGATCATCGCCGCGGTGAGCGCGAGCCCGATCAGCGCGCAGAAGTAGAGCGGCATGGCCTGCGGCCCCATCATCTGCTGGCAGACGAAGTAGAACGCCACCGCCGCGATGACGCCGGAGACGATCACGCCGCGGTACAGCGCGTTCATGATCTTGCCGCCCTCGCGGGCGCTGACGAAGAACGTGCCGACGATCGAGGCGACGATCGAGACCGCGCCCAGCACCAGCGGGAACAGCACGGCGTTCGCGCCCAGGTTACGGACCGTGAGTCCGGCGAGCACCATCGTCGCGACCACGGTCACGGCGTAGGTCTCGAACAGGTCGGCGGCCATGCCGGCGCAGTCGCCGACGTTGTCGCCGACGTTGTCGGCGATCACCGCCGGGTTGCGCGGGTCGTCCTCGGGGATGCCGGCCTCGACCTTGCCGACGAGGTCGGCGCCGACGTCGGCGCCCTTGGTGAAGATGCCGCCGCCGAGCCGCGCGAAGATCGAGATCAGCGAGCCGCCGAAGGCGAGGCCGATCAGCGAGTGCAGCGCCTCGTCCTGGCTCGCGCCGAAGTGCAGCTGCAGGCCGTAGTAGCTCGCGACCCCGAGGAGGCCGAGGCCGACCACCAGCATGCCGGTGATCGCGCCGCCGCGAAACGCGACCGCGAGGGCGGGGTTGAGGCCGACGCTCGCGGCCTGCGCGGTGCGCACGTTGGCGCGCACCGACACGTTCATGCCGATGTAGCCGGCGAGGCCCGACAGCACCGCGCCGACGGCGAAGCCGCCCGCGGTCGCCCAGCCGAGCGCGAAGCCGAGCACCACGAACAGCGCCACGCCCGCCACCGCGATCGTCGAGTACTGGCGGTTGAGGTAGGCCGCGGCACCGGCCTGGACCGCCGCCGCGATCTCCTGCATGCGGGCGTTGCCCGCCGGCTGGGCGACGATCCAGCGGACCGAGAACAGGCCATAGACGATGGCCAGCACGCCCGCGCCGATCGCGAGCACAAGAGCGAGGTCGCTCGTCATTACGTTTACTCCCCGTCGGTTGTCCGATCTGTCGAGCCGTCTGCGCGGCGCCCCCGCGCCCCGTCCGGGACTGCCGTCATCGGCAAGTTATTGAAAACCCTTGGATTTTCACGGTCCGGGCGCCGAAGGCCGCGCATTATACCTTGAAGTCGGTCGCGAGCTTGCGCTTCACCGGGGCGTTTTTCAGTTCGACATAGGTCGGCAGTCCGCCGCGGAACGGCGGGAAGTCCTCGCCGGCGATCAGCGGCTCGAGGTAGCGGCGGCAGGCGGCGGTGATGCCGAAGCCGTCGGCCGTGACGTACTCGCGCGGCACCTTCTTCTCGACGTTGGCGACCGACTCGAGCGGCGCCGGCGCGAGGGTCCAGCGGTAGGGCTTGGAGGACGTGCGCTTGATGACCGGCAGCACCGCGTTGTGGCCCTTGAGCGCGTATTCGACGGCGGCGCGGCCGACCGCGTAGGCCTGCGCGACGTCGGTCTTCGAGGCGATGTGGCGCGCCGCGCGCTGCAGGTAGTCGGCGACCGCCCAGTGGTACTTGTAGCCAAGGCCCTCCTTGACGATGCGGGCGATCTCGGGACCCGCCCCGCCGAGCTGCGAGTGGCCGAAGGCGTCGGTCGTGCCGGCCTCCGCGAGGAAGCGGCCGTCCGCGCCCTTGACGCCCTCCGACACCACGACCACGCAGTAGCCGCGCTCGGTCACGCACGCGCGCACCCGCTCGAGGAAGCGCGGCTGGTCGAACGGGATCTCCGGGAACAGGATGATGTGCGGCGCATCGCCCGGCCGCTGGCCGGCGAGGCCGGCGGCGGCGGCGATCCAGCCGGCGTGGCGGCCCATGACCTCGAGGATGAACACCTTGGTCGAGGTGCGGGCCATCGAGGCGACGTCGAGCGCCGCCTCGCGCGTGGACACCGCCACGTACTTCGCCACCGAGCCGAAACCCGGGCAGCAGTCGGTGACCGGCAGGTCGTTGTCGACGGTCTTGGGCACGCCGACGCAGGTGATCGGGTAGCCGAGCTCCGCGCCGATCTTCGACACCTTGAGGGCGGTGTCCATCGAGTCGTTGCCGCCGTTGTAGAAGAAGTAGCCGATGTCGTGGGCGCGGAACACCTCGATCAGGCGCTCGTACTTGGCGCGGTCCTGCTCGATGCCCTTGAGCTTGTAGCGGGCCGAGCCGAACGCGCCGGCGGGCGTGTGCCTCAGCGCGCGGATCGCCGCGGCGCTCTCCTTGCCGGTGTCGATCAGGTCCTCGGTGAGCGCGCCGACGATGCCGTGGCGCCCGGCGTACAGCCGGCCGATGCGGTCGCGGTGCCGGCGGCAGGCCTCGATGACGCCGGCCGCGGAGGCGTTGATCACGGCCGTCACGCCCCCCGACTGGGCGTAGAACGCGTTGCGCTTCGGCGTCTGGGTCTTCCTCGGCATGAGCGTCGCTCCGGGCGGTGGCGGGGCCGGAAGGATAACCCGGCCCGCCGCGCACCGAGCAGCGGGGCCCGCGCGCCCCGCGGCGGACCGCGATTGACGCTGTGCCGCAGCGGCGGGCAGCATAGCCGCCGTGACGTGGCCGCGCAGAGCCCCTGGGGAGGGGCCGCAGCGGCCGCCGGACGGATAACGACTATGCGCATCGTGCTCCTGGGGGCCCCGGGGTCGGGGAAGGGCACCCAGGCCCAGCGTCTGATCGACAAGCACCGGGTTCCGCAGGTATCGACGGGCGACCTGCTGCGCGCCGCGGTGGCGGCGGGCACCGAGCTCGGCCGCCTTGCCAAGGCGACGATGGACGCGGGCCGGCTGGTGGACGACGCCACGATGCTCGGCATCATCCGCGAGCGCCTCGCGGCGCCCGACGCGGCCAACGGCTTCATCCTCGACGGCTTCCCGCGCACGATCCCGCAGGCCGACGGCCTGAACGCGCTGCTGGCCGAGATCGGCCAGCCGCTCGAGGCGGTGGTGCTGATGGAGGTCGACCGCGAGCGGCTGTTCCGGCGCCTGACCGGGCGGCGCACCTGCCGCACCTGCGGGCGCGTGTTCAACATCTACACGGCGCCGCCGCCGAACCCGCCGCCGTGCGCCGGCCAGTGCGTGACGCCCGACCTGTTCCACCGGCCCGACGACGGCGAGGAGACGATCGGCAAGCGGCTCGAGGTCTACGAGTCGCAGACGCGCCCGCTGGTCGACTACTACGCCGCGCGCAACCTGCTGGTGCGCGTCGACGCCGAGGGCGAGATCGAC
>JAFEDP010000358.1 GCA_018241545.1 Pseudomonadota bacterium | reverse complement strand
GTCTCGGCAGCGGCCGGCGCGGCCCGCTCGGGCGTCGCGGCGACGACCGCCGGTGCCGGCGCCTGCCGGGCGCGGGCACTCCACCACCAGTAGCCGCCGGCGCCGGCCAGCAGCAGCACCGCGGCAGCGGCGAGCGGAACCAGCGGCAGGTCCGGCAGCGGGCGACGCGTCGGCGCGACGTTGAGCGCCGGGATCAGCGTCGGGTCGGCGGCGTCGCGCGCCCGGGCCTCGTAGCCGGACAGCACCTCCTCGACCGGCAGCTCCAGGTACGCCGCGTACTTGCGCAGGAAGCCGCGCGCGTACACCGGGGCGTCGAACGCGGCGAAGTCGTCGGCCTCGAGCGCCACGATGAGGCGCGGCGCCACGTGCAGGGCGTCCGCGACCGCGGCGATCGCGAGCCCGCGCCGTTCGCGCTGGCCCTTGAGCCGTGCGCCCGGTCCCGGCGACGCGGCCGGCTCGCTGGCCGCCAGGGGCTCGGAGGGCTCGATCATTGGCCGACCGGACCGTTCCTGACCTGGCGGGCCTGGTCGGAGTCCGGGAAGTCCTTCAGCAGCTGGGACGCGTAGCGCTCGGCGGTCTGCGCGTCACCGAGCGTGCGCTCGACGCGGATGCCGAGCCACAGCGACTCGGGGCTCGCCGGCGAGACCGCGAAGTAGCGGGTCAGCAGCCCGCGCGCGGCGAGGCCCTGGCCGCGCTCGAAGCTCAGGTCCGCGAGCTGCAGCAGCGCATCGGGGTAGTCGGGGCGCGCGGCCAGCGCCTTGCGGAACAGGTCCTCGGCGCGCGGCAGGTCCTTGGCGCTGCGCGCGCAGGTACCGGCGTTGGAGAGCGCGACCTCCGGGGTCTGATAGGCCGGATTGCGGGCCGCCTGCTCGAACAGCTTCTGCCCCTGGGCGTGGTGGTCGTGGCGGCACAGGTAGACCGCGTAGTTGTTCATCATGTCCGGGTTGTGCGGCTCGAGCCGCAGCGCCTCGGCGTAGTGATGGTCGGCCTTGTCGAGGTCGTTGAGGCGCTCGTAGACGAGCCCGGCGCTGAGCTGCACCGCCGCGTCGTGGCTGTTCTGGCCGAGCGCCTTCTCGATCTTCTCGAGCGCGACCGAGACCTCGTTCTCCTTGAGGTAGGCGACCGCGAGCTGCGCGTTGATGCGCGCCGCCTTGACGTTCTGGGGCTCGGTCGAGGGCGCGGGGGCCGCCGCCGCCGCGGCCGCCGCCGCGACCAGCACGAGACAGGCCACGAGTCTCATGTCTGCACCTCCACGGCGACCATCTTCTGACCGAGCCGGACCGTCGTGCGGTCGTGGACGCGGCCGGCCAGCTGGCCGCAGGCCGCGTCGATGTCGTCACCGCGCGTGCGCCGCACGGTGGCGGTGACGCCGCGCGAGTTCAGGTAGTCGCGGAACGCCGTGACCGCCTCGGCGCTCGAGCGCCGGAAGCGGTTGCCCGCGAACGGGTTGAACGGGATCAGGTTCACCTTGGCGTCGTGGCCGGCGAGCAGCTGCGCCAGCTCGCGCGCGTGCTCGGGCCGGTCGTTGACGCCGTCGAGCATCACGTACTCGAAGGTGATCGAGCGGCCGTTCTGCGCGTCGAGGTAGTGCCAGCAGGCGGCGAGCAGCTCGGCGATCGGGTGGCGCCGGTTGATCGGCACGAGCTCGTTGCGGAGCGCGTCGTTCGGCGCGTGCAGCGACACCGCGAGCGCGACGTTGGTGTCCTCGGCGAGACGGTAGATCTGCGGCACGAGCCCGGACGTCGACAGCGTCACGCGCCGGCGCGACAGGTCGAAGGCGCGGTCGTCGAGGAACAGCTGCAGCGCCGGCAGCACCGCCCGGTAGTTGGCGAGCGGCTCGCCCATGCCCATCAGCACGACGTTGGTGACCGCGCGCTCGCCGGCCGGGCCGGCGCCGAGCAGCCGGTTCGCGAGCCACACCTGGCCGACGATCTCGGCGGCCTCGAGGTTGCGGTTGAAGCCCTGCGCGCCGGTCGAGCAGAACGCGCAGTCGAGCGCGCAGCCGACCTGCGAGGAGATGCACAGCGTGCCGCGGCCGACCTCGGGGATGAACACGGCCTCGATCGCCTGCTCGCGCCCGTCCGAACGCCCGGCGCGCAGCAGCCACTTGCGGGTGCCGTCGGCGGAGGCGTGCTCGCTGACGACCTCCGGCGGGCGGACCTCGGCGACCTCGGCCAGCCGCCGCCGCAGGTCCTTGCCGAGGTCGGTCATCGCCTCGAAATCACTGACCCAGCGCTTGTAGATCCACACCAGCAGCTGGCGCGCGCGGTACGGCTTCTCGCCGAGCGCCACGACGAACGCCTCCAGCTCCGCGGGCGTGAGCCCGAGGAGATTGGTGCGCGGCGCGGCGGCGGCGGACATCGGGCGCCCCTAGCTCAGCGCGTGCGCGGGCAGAGGTCGGTCTCGGCGAAGAAGTACGCGATCTCGCGCGCGGCGTTCTCGGCGGAGTCGGAGCCGTGCACGACGTTCTCCTCGATGCTCGCGGCGAGGTCGGCGCGGATCGTGCCCGGCGCGGCCTTCTTGGGGTCGGTGGCGCCCATGATGTCGCGGTGCTTCTGCACGGCGTTCTCGCCCTCGA
Source organism: Pseudomonadota bacterium (assembly GCA_018241545.1). Classification (GTDB taxonomy): domain Bacteria; phylum Pseudomonadota; class Gammaproteobacteria; order Steroidobacterales; family Steroidobacteraceae; genus CAIKZZ01. The sequence goes on along the minus strand of JAFEDP010000358.1, from coordinate 986 downwards.
GCACCTGCACGGCGACCGGGCCCGAGGTCATGTAGCGCACCAGGTCCTTGAAGAACGGCCGCTCGCGGTGCACCGCGTAGAAGCCCTCGGCCTCGCGCTGCGTCAGGTGGCGCATGCGCGCCGCCACGATCTTGAGGCCGGCCTGCTCGAAGCGCCGGTAGACCTCGCCGATCAGGTTCTTCTGAACGCCGTCGGGCTTCACAATCGACAGGGTGCGCTCGAGCGCCATGGAACATCCTCGGAGGAACGGTGGAAGACCCACCATTGTATCCATCCGAGGGGCCCCGCCGCAACGCGGCGGCGCACGGAAGTGGCCGGGAAGTAAGGAGTTTTTGCGGCGCTCGCTAGACCGAGAAGCTCTCGCCGCAGCCGCACTCGGCCCGCGCCTTGGGATTGCGGAACTTGAAGGCCTCGTTGAGGCCGTGCTTGACGAAGTCGACCTCGGTGCCGTCGACGAACTCGAGGCTGCCGGAGTCGACCACCACCTTGACGCCCTGGTCCTCGAACACGACGTCCCCGGGACCGACGTCCTCGGCGTAGTTCACGACGTAGGCGTAGCCGGAGCAGCCGGTGCGCTTGACCCCGAGGCGCAGGCCGACGCCGTGGCCGCGGCTGGCCAGGAAGGACTTGACGCGATCGGCGGCGGCGGGCGAGAGCGTGACGGCCATGGCGGTACGGGGGCCTCCAGCGCGAAGGTCGGGTCGCGACCTGGCAAATTCTAGGGGGGTACCCGATTAAGTTGAAGGGCAGCCGCGAGAATCGCGTCCTGGATCACGAAAATCCGCCCGAGCTTGTCGGCCGGGATGCCGAGCTCGGCGGCGAGCGGCCGGGCCTCGAGCGCGGCCGAGAGCCCCGCCAGGGGGGTACCGGGCAGGCGCCCGGCGAGGGTGGCGAGCGCCGCGACTGTATGCGGGCAGCCGCGCACGAGGTAGCGGCAGTCCGCGATCCGGCCGCCCGCCGCGCGCAGGTACACGCGCACGCGGGTC
>JAFEDP010000357.1 GCA_018241545.1 Pseudomonadota bacterium | reverse complement strand
CGACGCGCGGATCGAGCGCCGAGGTCGCGGCGTGGTCGAGGTAGATCGGGTCCCCGCTCACGGCCCGCTCCCGGCGCGCCGCCGCCGTGCCTGCACGGCGGTCAGCACGCCGCGCAGGATGTTGACTTCCTGCTGGTCGAGGCCGGCGCGCCCGAAGATCCGCGCCAGGCGCCTCAGCAGGTGCGGCCCGCCGCGCCGGTCGGTGAAGTCGATCTCCTCGAGCACCTCGCCGAGGTGGGCCCGCAGCCGCTCGAGCTCCTCGACCGGCGCGAGCGGCGCGAGGCGCCGCGCGGCGCGCGGCGCGGCGTCGCCGGCGCACAGGATCTCGTAGGCGACGATCTGCACCGCCTGCGCGAGGTTCAGCGACTCGTACTCGGGGTTGGCGGGGATGTGCAGCAGCCCGTGGCACAGGTCGAAGTCGGCGTTGCTGAGCCCGGTGCGCTCGGTGCCGAACACCACGGCCGCGCCGCCGGCGCGCTCGGCGGCCAGGAGCCGCGGCGCGGCGGCGCGCGGGCTCTCCACCGGCCAGTAGTACTGCGTGCGCAGGCGCGCGCTGGTGCCGAGCACGAGGCCGCAGTCCGCCACCGCCTCGGCCAGGGTCGGCACCACCCGCGCCCGCGCCAGCAGGTCGTCGGCGCCCGAGGCGAGCGCGGTCGCCTCGGCGTGCGGGAACGCCGCCGGCGCCACCAGCCAGAGCTCGGACTGGCCCATGGTCTTGAGGGCGCGGGCGGCGGCGCCGATGTTGCCCGGATGGCGGGTTTCGACGAGGACGAAGCGGATTGGCACGCGGGGACTCCCGGGCTCGTCTGATATTCTACGCGCCGCTTGAGGCCGCGCACCCCCGCCCGGCCGGGATCCCCCCGTGGCACTGCACCCGCTCGTCAACATCGGCATCCGCGCGGCCCGCCGCGCCGGCAACGTGATCATCCGCAGCCTCAACCGGCTCGAGTCCCTCGAGGTCTCGGCGAAGGGCCGCAACGACTTCGTCACCGACGTCGACCGCAACGCCGAGCAGGAGATCATCGACACGATCCGCCGCGCCTACCCCGACCACGGCATCCTGGCCGAGGAGAGCGGTGCGAGCGGCGGCGGCGAGTTCACGTGGATCATCGACCCGCTCGACGGCACGACCAACTTCCTGCACGGCTTCCCGCAGTTCTGCGTGTCGATCGCGGTCCAGCACCGCGGCCGCCTCGAGCACGCGGTGATCTACGACCCGATGCGCCAGGAGCTGTTCACCGCGAGCCGCGGCCAGGGCGCGCAGCTCGACGACCGGCGCATCCGCGTCAGCAAGTGCAAGGGCCTCGAGGGCGCGCTGATCGGCACCGGCTTCCCGTACCGGGCCAACACCCGCTGGCTCGACGCCTACCTCGGGATGTTCAAGGCCGTCGCGCTCGCGACCGCGGGCCTGCGGCGCCCGGGCTCGGCGGCCCTCGACCTCGCCTGGGTCGCGGCCGGCCGTACCGACGGCTTCTTCGAGCTCGGGCTGTCGCCGTGGGATACCGCCGCGGGGGCGCTGCTGATCACCGAGGCGGGCGGGCGCGTCGGCACGCTGACCGGCGCCGACTACGAGCTCGGCGGGGACATCCTCGCCGGCACGCCCAAGACCTACACGGCGCTCGTGGAGCTGCTCGCCCCGCACGTGCCGGACGACCTGCGCCCGGCCCGCTGAGGCGGCGCCGCTACTTGCCGGCGCGGCTGCGCCCCAGGTGGCTGCGCGAGTAGCCGTACAGGAAGTAGACGACGAAGCCGATCGCGGCCCAGCCGACGAACACCTTCTGGGTGAACAGCGACAGCTTGTAGAACAGGTACACGCAGCCGAGCACCGCCAGCGGCCCGACCAGCCAGATGCCGGGCGCCCGGAACGCGCGCGGCCGCTGCGGATCCTTGACCCGCAGGATCATCACGCCGAGCGCGACCACGAGGAACGCGAACAGCGTGCCGCTGTTGGACAGGTCGGCGAGGTCGCCGACCGGGAAGAAGGCCGCCGCGATCGTGACCCCGACGCCGGTGATCAGGGTCACCACGTGCGGCGTCTTGAAGCGCGGGTGGATCTTCGACAGGAAGTCCGGCAGCAGGCCGTCGCGCGACATCACGAAGAAGATGCGCGTCTGGCCGTACAGCATCATCAGGATCACGGACGGCAGCGCGATGCCGGCCGCGAGGCCCAGCAGGTTGCCGACCTGCGGCCAGCCGATCTGGCGCAGCACGAAGGCGAGCGGCTCGCCGCTGCAGACCAGCATGCCGGCGTTGGCGGCCTGGTGGCACACGGCCGCCATCGCCGCGCTGTCGGGCTCGAGCGTCTCGCCTCCCGGGCCGAACACCGGCTGCGCGCCGATGGTGCCGATCGCGCCGGCCGCCACCAGCAGGAAGAACACCGTGCAGATCACGAGGCTGCCGATCAGCCCGATCGGCAGGTTGCGCTGCGGGTTCTTGGTCTCCTCGGCCGCGGTCGAGACCGCGTCGAAGCCGACGTAGGCGAAGAAGATCGAGGCGGCGGCGGCGCCGATCCCCGAGAAGCCGAGCGGCGCGAACGGCTCGAACTTGGCGGCGTTCATGACCGGCACCGACAGCAGGACGAAGGCGGTGAGCGCCAAGATCTTGATCGCGACCAGCACCGCGTTGACGCGCGCGCTCTCGGTCGTGCCGATGACCAGCAGCGTCGTCACCAGCATCGCGATCACGACCGCCGGTATGTTGATGAAGCCGCCCGCCGCGATGCCCTTGGTCAGCGCGATCGGCAGCGTCGTGTGGAAGGCGTTGTTGATCAGCCCGACGAAGTAGTTCGACCAGCCGACCGACACGGCGCTGGCCGCGACCGCGTACTCGAGCACCAGCGCCCAGCCGACCGCCCAGGCCACCAGCTCGCCGAGCACCGCGTACGCGTAGGTGTAGGCCGAGCCCGACACCGGCACCATCGAGGTCAGCTCCGCGTAGCACAGCGCGGTCACCGCGCACACGAAGCCCGCGATCACGAACGACAGCATCATGCCGGGTCCGGCCTTCTGCGCCGCCTCGGCGGTCAGCACGAAGATGCCGGTGCCGATGATCGCGCCGATGCCGAGCATCGTCAGCTGGAACGCGCCCAGCGAGCGGTGCAGCGCCTTCTTCTCGGCGGCCGCCAGAATCTCGTCGAGCGGCTTGATGCGCAGGTCCATGAATCCCCCCAGGGAACGTTTCGGGATTGTAGGCACGCCGGGGCGTGCGCCGGCAAGCGAAATGCGCCGCCTAGATCTGCACCTGGCCGCCGAGCTCGATGATGCGCCCCGGCGGGATGCCGAAGTGCGCGCCCGCGAATTCGGCGTTGCGCGCCATGAACAGGAACAGGCGCTTGCGCCAGCGCGCCATGCCGCGCGGGCTGGCCACCACGATGTCGTCGCGGCCGAGGAAATAGGTCGCATTGTCGGTGCGGAACCCGAGCCCCAGGCGCTCCGCCTCGCGCAGCAGCTTGGGTACGTTCGGCCGCTCCATGAAGCCCACGTGCGCCTCGACCCGCCACAGCTGCGGCGCGATGCGCGTGACCTTGAGCCGCCCGCCGCGCGGCACGCGCGGGATGCGCTCGGTGACCACC
>JAFEDP010000356.1 GCA_018241545.1 Pseudomonadota bacterium | reverse complement strand
TGCGCGGCCTGTACCTGTGGGGCGGCGTCGGCCGCGGCAAGACGCTGCTGATGGACCTGTTCGCCGGCGCGCTGCCGGTGCCGGCGCGGCGCTCCCACTTCCACCGCTTCATGCACGAGGTGCACGCGCGCCTCGAGACGCTGCGGCCGCAGGCGCTCGCCGACCCGCTCGCGCACATCGCCGCCGACCTCGCCGCGGAGGTCCGGGTGCTGTGCTTCGACGAGCTCTACGTCGGCGACATCGCCGACGCGATGCTGCTCGGGGGCCTGTTCGGCGGTCTCGTCGCGCGCGGCGTCACGCTCGTGTTCACCTCGAACGTGCCGCCGGACGGCCTGTACCGCGACGGGCTGCAGCGCGCGCGGTTCGTGCCGGCGATCCGGCTGCTCGAGCAGGCCACCGAGGTGGTGCAGGTCGATGCCGGCGTCGACTACCGGCTGCGGCAGCTCGAGCGCGCACCGCTGTACGTGCTGGCGACCGGCGCCGCCGGCGACGCGGCGCTCGCGCAGCGCTTCGGCGACCTGGCCTCCGGTCCGGGCAGCGACGGCGGCGCGCTGGAGGTCGAGGAGCGTGCGATCGCGGTGCGGCGGCGCGCCGCCGGCGTCGCCTGGTTCGCGTTCCCGGCGCTGTGCGAGGGGCCGCGCGCGACCGCGGACTACATCGAGATCGCGCGCCAGCATCACACCGTGCTGCTGTCCGACGTGCCGGTGTTCGGCCCCGACGCCGAGGACGCCGCGCGGCGCTTCATCGCGCTGGTCGACGAGTTCTACGAGCGCGCCGTCAAGCTGGTGGTCTCCGCAGCGGCCCCGCCGGCGCAGCTGTACCGCGGCGAGCGCCTGCGGCACGAGTTCGAGCGCACCGCGAGCCGCCTCGTCGAGATGCAGTCGCGCGACTACCTCGCCCGCCCGCACCGGCCCTAAGCCGCGCGCCGGGCGGGATTTGGTTACAATCGCAACCATCGTGAAGCCCGCCGATCCGAACCGCGCCCTCGAGCTCGAGCGCTTCCTGCCCTACCGGCTGTCGGTGCTGGCGAACACGATGAGCACGGCGCTCGCCGGCGCCTACGCCGAGCGCTTCCAGCTGTCGATTCCCGAGTGGCGCGTGCTCGCGGTGCTGGCGCGTGCGCCGGGCCTGTCCGCCGCGCAGGTCGCCCAGCGCACCGCGATGGACAAGGTGGCCGTCAGCCGCGCGGTGGCATCGCTGGCGCGCGCGCGGCGCATCGAGCGCCGCGTCGAGCAGGCCGACCGCCGGCGCTCGCAGCTGGCGCTGACGCCGCGCGGCCGCGCCGTGTACGAGGAGGTCGTGCCGTGGGCGCTCGCCTACGAGGACGCGGTGCTGCGCGGCGTGCCGCCGCGCGCGCGCGCCGAGCTCGCCTCACTGCTGGACCGCCTGCTGGAGCGCGCGCGCACGGTGCGCGCCGCGCGCGTCCGTTCCCCGCCCCGCGCCGCAGCGCCCACCGGCGCCGCGTCGCGACCGACCCACCCACGCGCGCCGCGTTCTTCGAGGGGTTGACCATGCTCGGCAAAGTTCCCGCCAGTCGCCTGCGGCTGATCGAGACCATCGTGCGCGCGGCGCGCGGACGGCTGCGCGCCTCCGAGCGCGCGGTCGGCGAGGCGTTCCTGCGCCGCTACTACCGGGGGGTGGCCGACGAGGAGCTCGCCAAGCGCGACCCCGACGCCCTCGCCGCGTGCGCGCTCGCGCACCTATCGGCCGCGCGACGCCGGCGGCCGGGGCGGCCGTGGGTGCGCGTCTTCAACCCGGACCCGGCCCGCGACGGATTCCACTCGCAGCACACGGTCGTGATGATCGTCTGCGACGACGCGCCGTTCCTGGTCGACTCCATGAACATGGCCGTCAACCAGGCCGGCCTCGCCGTGCACCTGATCGTGCACCCGATCATCGAGGTGCTGCGCGACGGCAGCGGCGCGCTGCGCGCGGTGGCCGAGCCCGGCGCGCGCCGGTCGCGCGCCGAGTCGTGGCAGCTGCTGGAGGTGGACCGCGAGACCGACGCGGCGCGGCTCGCGTCGCTCGAGCAGCGCATCCGCGGCGCGCTCGACGACGTGCGCGTCGCGGTGGCGGACTGGAGCCGCATGCGCGAGCGTGCCCAGACGCTCGCCGAGGGCACCGAGACCGATCCGCCGCCGCTGCCGGCCACCGAGCTGCTCGAGGGCCGGGCGCTACTCGAGTGGATGATCGACAACCACTTCACGTTCCTCGGCGCCCGCTACTACCGCCTGGTGCGCGGCCGGCACGCCGACCGGCTGGTGCCGGACCTCGCCTCCGGGCTCGGCCTGCTGCGCGCCGGCCGGCCGGACCACCCGGCGCACACCGTGCGCCTGACCGGCGACGTGCGCCGCCACGCGCGCGACCGGGCGCTACTGATCATCACCAAGGCGAACAGCATCGCGACCGTGCACCGCGCCACCTACCTCGACTACGTCGGCGTCAAGACGTTCGACGGGCGCGGCCAGGTCACCGGCGAGCACCGCTTCCTCGGCCTGTGGACCTCGAGCGCCTACAGCTGCAGCCCGCGCGACATCCCGGTGCTGCGCCACAAGGTCCAGGAGATCATCACCCACTTCGGACTCGCGCCGCAGAGCCACGACGGCAAGGCCGTGCTGCACGTGCTCGAGGCGCACCCGCGCGACGAGCTGTTCCAGGCCACCGCCGCCGAGCTGATCCCGACCATCCGCGGCGTCGTCAACCTGTACGACCGCCAGGTCGTGCGCCTGTTCGTGCGGCGCGACAGCTTCCACCGCTTCTGGTCTTGCCTGCTGTACGTGCCGCGCGACCGCTACAACACCGAGGTGCGGCACCGCATCGAGGCCATCATCCGCGAGGCCTTCGGCGGCACCGACGTCGAGTCGCAGGTGCAGCTGTCGGAGTCGACGCTGGCGCGCGTGCACCTGATCGTGCGCACGCCGCTGGACCGGCGTACGGCGGACCCGGCGCTGCTCGAGCAGCGGATCGCCGCGGCGGTGCAGACCTGGGCCGACGGCCTGCGCGCCGCCCTGACGGCACGCTTCGACGAGGCCGAGGCGCTTCGGCTCGTCGCGCGCTACCGCGCCGCGCTGCCGGCGGCGTACGCGGAGGACACCGCCGCGGCGGACGCGGTCGCGGACATCGAGGTGCTGGAGGCGGTGGCCCGCCGTCCGGACGACCTGCACCTGCGGCTCTTCCGCCCGGGAGGCGCCGACGCCGGGCGCGTGCACCTGAAGCTCTACCGGCCGCGCGATCCGCGCGCCATCTCCGACGTGCTGCCGATGCTCGAGAACCTCGGCCTGCGCCTCATCAGCGAGCGCCCGTACGAGGTGCGCCTCGCCGGCGCGCCGCCGGTGTGGATCCAGGACTTCGAGCTCGAGCACCGCGACGGACCCGCGCTCGACCTCGCCGCCGACGGTCCGCGCCTGACGGCGGCGATCGCGGCGCTGTGGCAGGGCCAGGCCGAGAACGACGGCTTCAACCGCCTGGTGCTCGCCGCCCGCCTGAGCTGGCGCGAGACGCTGGTGCTGAGGGCGTATTGCCGCTGGCTGCTGCAGACCGGCATCCCGTTCAGCCAGGCGTACATGGAGCGCGT
>JAFEDP010000355.1 GCA_018241545.1 Pseudomonadota bacterium | reverse complement strand
GAACACGATGAAGTAGCTCAGCATGCCGAGCAGCGCCAGCGCGCGCGCCTCGGGCGGGAGATCCGGCAGCACCCGCCGCCGGTAGAGCGTGGCGGCGGTGCGGCCGTTGAAGCAGACGAGGCGGATGCGGGGGTGGCGGCGGAAGAACGCCGCGAAGTCGTTGGCGACGACGCTGCCGGGCTCGATGGCGGCGTCGAGGCTGCCGGGGCGGAACGCCGCCGCGCACACGTCCCAGAGCGCGATGCCGCTCGCGGCGAGGCGCCGCGCGCGCCTCGGGTAGGGCAGCGCCGGCGCGGCACCGACCAGCTCGCCCATGATCGGCCAGAACGCGTTGCGCGGCTGGGCGTAGTACTGCCGCCGGCGCAGCGACTCCTGACCCGGCAGCGAGCCGAGCACGAGCACCCGGGCGTCGCGGCGCGCGATCGGCGGGAACCCGGTCGCGTGCACGGCTCAGCGCCCGCGCAGGCTCGAGGGCAGCTCGGCGAAGTCCGCGCTGCGCCCGAGCTCGGCGAGCGCCGCGGCGAGCGGCGGCGGCGGCGCGACCAGCCGGCGCGCCTCGAGGTCGAGCCAGCCGCCGACGCTCAGCACGCGGGCCGCGGGCCGGCCGTCCTCGCGCAGGAATTCGTTGACGAGCCGCCAGCGGCTGCCGTCGGGTGCGAGGCCGGCGAGCGCCAGCGTCGCCGTCAGGCGCTCCTGCAGGTGCACCTCGCGAAAGTACGCGAGCTCGTCGCTCATGACGACCGGCCCGACGCGCAGGCGCGCGAACTCGCCCGGCCCGAGGTGGCGCGAGGCGAAGTAGCGCAGCCGCACGTCGACCGCCTTGGCGAGGTAGGCGGTGTTGGCGAGGTGGCCGTTCATGTCCATGTCGGACCAGCCGACCTCGAGCTCGGTTGCGTAGCACGCCGCCGTCATCGCCGCTGCCTGCTCAGCTCGGCGGCGGCAGCGCCAGCGAGTACTGCACGTGCTCGATCCTCCAGCGACCATGGCGCCGCACCCAGACGTCGGTCTCGTAGCCCTGCTCGTGGGTGTCGTGGCCGTCGGCGTAGTGGTTGGCCGCGTCGACGTGGTAGCTCGCGACGGCGACGTCGCCGGCGGGGCCGACGCGCACCACGAGGTCGGTGAGCCGCCAGGCGGCGACGCCGTTGCCGGCGTGGATCGACTCGCTCCACATCTTGCGGTACGCCGGCATCGTCGTGCGCTCGTTGTAGAAGATCAGCACCGCGTTGTCGGCGTAGAAGGCGAAGTAGCGCTCGAGGTCGTTGCGCCCGTAGGCGTCGTTGCAGTCCTGCTCGAGCCGCGCGATCTCGCGCTCGGTGTCGGCGGCCGCGGCGGCGGGCGCGGCGGGCGCGGCGGCGGGCGCGAGCGCAGCGAGGACCAGTGCCAGGGCCAGGGTCGGGGTCGAGTGCGGCATGGCGGTCTCCCACGGGGTGCGCAGCAGGCTCGCCGCCGCGCGCCGGCTTGTCAACGCCGGTCCGTCCCCGGCGGCCGGTACTCCTGCACGCCGACCACCAGGAAGCCGGGGCCGCCGTGCACCCCGAGCGCGGCGCCGAGCGGCACCAGCCAGGCGCCGTCGATGTCGTCGCGGCCCTGCGTCAGGCGCTCGAGCAGCCGGGCACCCGCCTCGGGGGCGTTGCCGTGGCCGACGATCAGCCGGTAGCGCCGCCCGCGCGGCAGGCGCCGGCCGACGTAGCGCGCGAACTTCTCGGTGAGGCGGCCGCGGCCGAACAGCACGCCGCCGATCGACACGCGCCCGTCCGGAAACGTCGCGAGCAGCGGCACGATGCGAAGCCAGCGCGCCAGCGTGCGCGCGATGGGCGGCACGCGCCCGCCGCGCACCGCGTAGTCGAGGGTCGCGAGGCAGGCGAAGGTGCGGGTGCGCGGCAGCACCGCCTGCACGGCGGCGACCACCGCCTCGGCGTCGAGCCCGGCGGCCACGCACTCGGCCGCGTACATCACCACGAGCCCCTGGCCGGCCGAGGCGTTGCGGGTGTCGAGCACGCGCACGCGCGCATGCGCCGCGACCCGGCCGGCGGCCGACTCGGCGGCCTGGCGCGTGCCGCTGACGGTGCCGGTCAGGTTCAGCGACAGCACGGTCTCGTAGTGCGAGCTCAGGAACTCGAACAGGCGGCGGAAGTCGCCGGCCGGGGGCTGCGAGGTCTTGGGGTGGACGGCGCTCGTCGCTAGCAGCCGGTAGAACTCCTCCGGGCCGAGCGTGACCTTGTCGAGGAAGCTGCGCTCGCCGAAGTGCAGCCGCACCGGCACCAGGTGGATGTCGAGGCGCTCGAGCTCCGCGTCGGGGATGTCGGCCGCGGAGTCCGTCACGATCGCGATGCGCCGGCGCGCGGCGTGCGCGGTCGAGCGCTGCTGGCGCTGCATGTCGTCGGCCTTCTCGCCGCTGACCGCGCCGAAGCCGGCGGCGAGGCGGAACAGCTCGCGCGGGTCGGCGACGTGCATGTGCACGCGCACCTTGCGCCGGGTGCCGGCGACCACCAGGCTCGAGCCGAGCGGGGCGAGCTGCTCGCGCAGCCGGCGGTGGTCGATCGCCTCGCCGCTCACCAGGCACTCGGTGCACCAGCGGTGCTCGAGGCGCGCCTCGCCGCCGGCGGCCTCCGGCTCGCTCGGCACCGCGCCGAAGGCGATCTCCGACTCGTCGAGCTCGCCGCTGTCGAGGTACTGCGACACCCCCTCCAGCAGCGTCACGAAGCCGGCCGCGCCGGCGTCGACCACGTTGGCGCGGTGCAGCGCGTCGAGCTGCTCGCGCGTGGCCTCGAGCGAGTCGCGCGCGCGCGCGAGCGCGCGGCGCACCAGGTCGCGGAAGTCCTCGACGCCGGCGGCGGCGAGGCGCGAGAGCTCGGTGGCCACGTCCTGCAGCACCGTCAGGATCGTGCCCTCGCGCGGGTCGGCGAGCGCCTCGCGCGCGTACGCCGCCCCGCCGTGCACGGCCTCGGCGAACTGCGCGGCGCTGAGCTCGGCGAGGTGCCCGGCCCGGTCGCCGAGGCCGAGGAAGAACTGCGCCAGGATCGCCCCGGAGTTGCCGCGCGCGCCGTCGAGCGCGGCGTCGGCGACCGCGGTCAGCAGGCGCCCGGCGTGGTCGGGCGGGGCGCCGCGCAGCACGCCGAGCATCGCCGTCATCGTGATGGCGAGGTTGGTGCCGGTGTCGCCGTCCGGCACCGGGAACACGTTGATGCGGTCGAGGTGCTCCTGGTTCGCGAGCACGCGGTGGATGCCGGCGCGCAGCGCGCGGCCGAGCTCGCGCGCGTCGAGCCGCGGCATCACGGCTGCGGCCATCGGCTCTTCCCCCCTCGCCGGGGCCCCTTCGCGGCGCCGTCACCGGCGGCCGGGACTCTGGTGCTCATCATTCGCGTGGCAGCAGGAACCGCGTCCCCTGGTGGTTCAGGATGGCGCCGTCGGGCGTGATGCGCTCGACGGTCGGTCCTTCCTTGAGCTGGCCGCCCTCGCGCTCGCGCTGGCCGTTGATGACCACGAAGCGCTGCGCCGGGTCGGCGCTGTAGACGTGCAGGTCGATGTTGAGCACCGGCAGCCCCGCAGTCGCCTGCGCCGGCAGCTGGTGGAT
>JAFEDP010000354.1 GCA_018241545.1 Pseudomonadota bacterium | reverse complement strand
CCGAACGTCGGCAAGTCGACGCTGCTCAACGCACTGCTCGAGCGCAAGGTCAGCATCGTGACGCCGAAGCCGCAGACCACGCGGCACCGGATCCTGGGGCTGCTGAACCGGCCCGAGTACCAGATCGCGCTGGTCGACACGCCGGGGATCCATGCCGGCGAGCGGCGCATGCTCAACGTCGTGATGAACCGCACCGCCGCGACCACGCTCGCCGACGCCGACCTCGTCGCCTTCGTCGTCGAGGCGCTCAAGTTCACGCCCGAGGACGCGCGCGTGCTCGAGCGCATCAAGGGCGCCGGCCGGCCCGCGGTGCTGGTCGTCAACAAGGCCGATCGCGCCCAGCCGCGCGAGCGGCTGCTGCCGTTCATCGCGGAGCTGTCGGCGCGCCACCCGTTCGTCGAGGTCGTGCCGCTGTCGGCGCTCAAGCACGACAACGTCTCGGCGCTGCCGCTCGCGCTCGCCAAGCACCTGCCGGAATCGCCGCCGCTGTTCCCGCCTGAGCAGGTGACCGACCGCTCCGAGCGGTTCCGGGCGGCGGAGATCATCCGCGAGAAGCTGACCCTGCGCCTGCAGCAGGAGCTGCCGTACGGCGTCACCGTGGAGATCGAGCAGATCGAGCCCACGCCGGACGGGCGCGTCGCGATCAACGCGGTGGTCTGGGTCGAGCGCGAGGGCCAGAAGGCCATCGTCATCGGCGAGCACGGCAGCATGCTCAAGGAGGTCGGCAAGAGCGCCCGCCTCGAGCTCAACCGGCTGTTCGGCAAGCGCACGCACCTCGAGCTGTGGGTCAAGGTCAAGGACAACTGGGCCGACAGCGCCCAGGCACTGCGCGCCTTCGGCTACGAAGGCGACTAGCCGCGGCGGCTCCCCCATGACGGCGGCGCGGCGCGTGCACCTGGAACCGGCCTACCTGCTGCACCAGCGGGACTGGCGCGACTCGAGCCGCATCATCGAGTTCCTGACCCGCGACCACGGGCGGGTGGCGCTGTTCGCGCGCGGCGTGCGCCGCGCCGGCAGCGGCTACGCGGCGCTGCTGCAGCCGTTCGTGCCGCTGCTCGTGTCGTGGTCGGGCTCGGGCGACGGCGGCGCGCTGACCGGCGCCGAGCTCGCCGGCGCGCCGGTGCCGGTCGCGCCCGCGTGCCTGCTGAGCGGCTTCTACATGAACGAGCTGGTGCTCAAGCTCCTGGCGCGCGTCGACCCGCACCCGGACGTGCACGAGGCCTATGCGCTGTCGCTGGCCTCGCTCGCCGACCCGACGTCCGAGCAGCGCGCGCTGCGGCTGTTCGAGAAGCGGCTGCTGGAGGCGCTCGGCCTCGGGATCGACTACGCGCACGGCGCCGCCGACGGCCGGCGGGTCGAGCCCGACCGGTACTATCATGTCGACCCGGCGCGCGGGGTCAGTGGGCCGGTCGAGCCGGAGGCGGCCGGCGCCTGCCGCGGCGCCGACCTGCTTGCGCTCGCCGCCGAGGAGCTCGCGCAGGCGCCGGGGCTTTCGACGGCGCGGCGGCTGCTCGCGGCGGCACTCGACGCGGCGCTCGACGGCCGCCCCATCGAGAGCCGGCGCGTGGCGCGCGCGGTGCGCAACGCCCGAACTGCCAGAGAGGAACGCGGACCATGAGCCTCAACCCGATCGGTGGGCGCGACCTCGCGCTCGGCGTCAACATCGACCACGTCGCGACCGTGCGCCAGGCGCGGCGCGCGCGCTTCCCGGACCCGCTGCTCGCGGCGCTGCTCGCCGAGCAGGCCGGCGCCGACTCGATCACGCTGCACCTGCGCGAGGACCGTCGCCACATCCAGGACCGCGACGTGGAGCGCTTCGCCGAGTCGCTGCAGACCCGCATGAACCTCGAGATGGCGGCGATCCCGGAGATGGTCGCGATCGCCCGCCGCGTGCGCCCGTCGGACGTGTGCCTGGTGCCGGAGAAGCGCACCGAGGTCACCACCGAGGGCGGGCTGGACGTCGCCGGCAACCGCGCGGTCCTCGCCGGCGTCGTCGCCGAGCTCGCGGCGGCCGGCGTGCGCGTGTCGATGTTCATCGACGCCGACCCGCGCCAGATCGAGGCCACGCTCGCCGTCGGCGCGCCGTGCATCGAGCTGCACACCGGCGCCTACGCCGAGGCCGCCGGCGAGCGCCGCGCCGAGGAGCTGCACCGGCTCGCGAGCGCGGCGCGCAGCGCCACCGCCGCCGGCCTCGTCGTGAACGCCGGCCACGGTCTCGACTACCACAACGTCCAGCCGGTCGCGGCGATCCCGGAGATCGTCGAGCTCAACATCGGCTATGCCATCGTCGCGCGGGCGCTGTTCGCCGGCCTGGATCCGGCGGTGCGCGAGATGAAGCGCCTGATGCGCGAGGCGCGCACCGCATGATCTTCGGCATCGGCACCGACCTCGTCGAGTCGGCGCGCATCGCCGCGAGCTACCGGCGCTTCGGCCGCCACTTCGTCGAGCGGCTGCTGATGCCGGCCGAGCTCGAGCGCTTCGAGCGGCTCCCGGCGGTGGAGGGGCGGGCGGTGCGCTTCCTCGCGCAGCGCTTCGCCGCCAAGGAAGCGATCGTCAAGGCGCTCGGTACCGGCTTCGCGCACGGCGTCTGGATCCGCGACTGCGGCACGGTGCCGAACGCCTGGGGACGCCCCGAGGTGGTGTGGTCCGAGCGCGGCGCGCGGGTCGCCGCCGCGCTCGGCGCCGGCGCCGGCCACGTGACGCTGTCCGACGAGGGCGGGTTCGTGGTGGCGGTCGCGGTGCTCGAGCAGGCCGCGCGCGGACCGGCCTGATGCGGCCGGCCGAGGAGGCCCGGGTCGTCGACCTCGACCACGACGGTCGCGGCGTGGCCCGGCTGGAGGGCAAGGCGGTGTTCGTCGCCGGGGCCCTGCCCGGCGAGCGCGTGCTGCTGCAGCGCACGCGGCGCCACGCCCGCCACGACGAGGCGCTGCTCGTGGAGGTGCTGGAGCCGGCCCCCGAGCGGGTCGAGCCGCGCTGCCTGCACTACGGCCGCTGCGGGGGCTGCGCGCTGCAGCACCTGGCGCCGGCGGCGCAGCTTGCCGCCAAGGAGCGCGAGCTCCTCGAGTCGCTCGCCCGCATCGGCAAGGTCGAGCCCGAGCAGCGCCTGGCGCCCCTCGAGGGCCCGCTGTACGGCTACCGGCGGCGCGCCCGGCTCGGCGTGCGGGTGCTGCCGCGGAGCGGGCGGGCCATCGTGGGGTTCAGGGAGCGCACCTCGCCGCTGCTCGCGGACGTGCGCGAGTGCCAGGTGCTCGCGCCGCCGGTCGGGGCGCTGTGCGAGGCCCTCGGCGAGCTCATCGGGCTGCTGTCGATTGCCGCGCGCGTGCCGCAGATCGAGGTCGCCGTCGGCGACCGCGCCACCGTGCTGGTGCTGCGGGTACTCTCGCCGCCGTCGGCGGCGGACCTGGACCGGCTGCGGGCCTTCGGGGCGGCGCACGGCGTGGAGTTCTGGCTGCAGCCGGGCGGGCCCGACAGCGCCGCGCCGCTCGACCCCCCGGGGGCCGTGCTCGACTACCGGCTGGCGGAGTTCGACGTGACGCTCGAGTTCGGGCCGCTCGACTTCGTGCAGGTCAATGGCGAGCTCAACCGGCGCATGGTGGCG
>JAFEDP010000353.1 GCA_018241545.1 Pseudomonadota bacterium | reverse complement strand
GCCACCGCCGGAGCGGCGAGCGGCGGCTCGGCGGCGATCATGGCGCTGACCCGCACCGCGAAGTCCGCGCGCGCCTGCACGCGCTCGCCGCGCAGCACCTCGCCGCACAGCCGGTAGCGGGACAGGCGCCCGGCGAGCTGCGGCTCGCGGCCGAGCCGCTTGAGCAGCAGCGTCGTCTCCTCGGGAGCCAGCTCGCCGTCGAGCAGGGCCGACAACTGTTCGTTCAGAAGGTCGCTCATGGGCGGGTCTCGACGGTGTCAGTGGCGGCGGCGGCGGCGGGCAGCATACGTCATTCCTCAGTCCGGCCGAGGCCCGCCGAGAAGATCGGGCGCAGCTTCTTGTCGATCGCCTCGCGCGCGCGGAAGATCCGCGAGCGCACGGTGCCGACCGGGCAGTCCATCGCGGCGGCGATCTCCTCGTAGGACAGCCCGTCGATCTCGCGCAGCACGATCGCGGTGCGCAGGTCTTCGGGCAGCTCGGCCATCGCGCCGTTGACGGTCTCGCGGATCTCGTCCGTCAGCATCAGGTGCTCGGGCGTCTCATCGTCCTTGAGGCGGCCGTGCAGCTCGTACTGCTCCGGGTCCTGCAGGTCGAGGTGGTAGTCGAGCGGTCGGCGCTTGCTGGACACGAGGGCGTTCTTCGCAGTGTTGATCGCTATCCGGTAGAGCCAGGTATAGAACGCACTGTCGCCGCGGAACGAGGGCAGCGCCCGGTAGGCCTTCACGAACGCGTCCTGGGCCACGTCCTCCGCTTCCATCGTGTCGCGGATGTAGCGCATGACGAGCTTCAGCACCTTGTGCTGGTAACGCAGCACCAGCACATCGAAGGCTGCCCGGTCGCCGCGCTGGACCCGCTCGACCAGGGCGAGATCGCTCTGCTCGGCGGTCACGGCTCCCGCTCCGGACGGTCATTGCGCCCGAAGTCGCCCCGATAGACCGCGCCCTCGGCGGAAAGTTCGCGGCCGGCGGGGTCGGTGATTTCCGCAATGAGCTCGGCGAACTCCGTGACGGGCGTCACGCCCCGGCCGAGGCACAGGGCCGCGAGCTCGGGGTCCGGCAGCTCGAGCAGGCGCCGGAAGGCCGCCCGGCGGGCCTCCGGGGCGGTCGGCCAGCGCCGGTCCAGGTAGCGCTCCAGCAACAGATCGAGCTCCTTCATCCCCCGCCGGCAGCGCCAGCGCAGGCGGCTCCGCTCCGGGTCGCCGTGGCCCTGCAAGCCGCCCTCAGTGCTGCCGCTCGACGAGCAGCTTCTTGACCTCGGCGATCGCCTTGGCCGGGTTCAGGTCCTTCGGACAGGCCTCGGTGCAGTTCATGATCGTGTGGCAGCGGTACAGGCGGAACGGGTCGTCGAGCGCGTCGAGGCGCTCCCCGGTCGCCTCGTCGCGCGAGTCGACGATCCAGCGGTAGGCAGCCAGGATCGCCGCCGGCCCGAGGTAGCGCTCGCTGTTCCACCAGTAGCTCGGGCAGCTGGTCGAGCAGCACGCGCACAGGATGCAGGCGGAGGGCCGGTCGACCTTCTCCTGGTCCTCCTTGCTCTGCAGCCGCTCACGGTCGGGCGGCGGCGGCGTGCGCGTCTGCAGCCAGGGCTTCACCGCGGCGTACTGGGCGTAGAAGTTGGTGAGGTCCGGCACCAGGTCCTTGACGACCGGCAGGTGCGGCAGCGGGAAGATCCGCACGTCGCCCTTCACCTCGTCGATCGCCTTGGTGCAGGCGAGCGTGTTGACGCCGTCGATGTTCATCGCGCAGCTGCCGCAGATGCCCTCGCGGCACGAGCGGCGGAAGGTCAGGGTCGGATCGACCTCGTTCTTGATCTTGAGCAGGGCGTCGAGGACCATCGGCCCGCAGCGGTCGAGGTCCACGTCGTAGCGGTCGACGCGCGGCTTGTCGGTGCCGTCCGGGTCGAAGCGGTAGATGCGAAAGCCCTTGACGCGCTGCGCCCCGGCCGGCGCCGGGTGACGGCGGCCGGGCACCTCGTTGAAGCGCGAGTCGGCGGGAAGCTTGAAATCGGCCATGCGGTCGTTCCTCTGGGCGCGCTCAGTAGGTGCGCGCCTTCGGCGGGATGGGCTCGACGT
This sequence comes from Pseudomonadota bacterium, assembly GCA_018241545.1. Lineage (GTDB taxonomy): Bacteria > Pseudomonadota > Gammaproteobacteria > Steroidobacterales > Steroidobacteraceae > CAIKZZ01. The sequence continues at coordinate 1,533 of JAFEDP010000353.1, read as the reverse complement.
CGGCGGTCAGCGTCTGCATGTGCACCGGCCGGTCGCCGAGGCGCACGGCCCCGGAGCCGTCGACCCAGCACAGCGTGTGCTTCTGCCACTGCGCGTCGTCGCGCGCCGGGTAGTCCTCGCGCGCGTGCGCGCCGCGGCTCTCGGTGCGGTTGCGCGCCGAGTGGATGGTCGCGGTCGCCTGCAGCAGCAGGTTCTCGAGCTCCAGCGTCTCGACGAGGTCGGTGTTCCAGACGAGCGAGCGGTCGCTGACGCCCACGTCCGCGAACGAGGCGAAGGTGCGCGCCAGCTTGTCGCAGCCCTCGGCGAGCGTCGCGCCGGTGCGGAACACCGCCGCGTCCGCCTGCATCGTGCGCTGCATATCGAGGCGGATCTCGGCGGTCGGGCGCGGGCCGCGCGCGTGGCGCAGCCGGTCGAGGCGCGCCACCGCCGCCTCGCCCGCGTCCTTCGGCAGCGGCGGCGGCGTCGAGCCCGCGCGGATGTTGTCGGCGGCGCGCCGCGCCGCGGCGCGCCCGAACACGACGAGGTCGAGCAGCGAGTTGGAGCCCAGGCGGTTCGCGCCGTGCACCGACACGCAGGCCGCCTCGCCCACCGCCATCAGCCCGGGCACCAGCGCCTCCGGGTCGCCCGCGCGGGCCGTCACCACCTCGCCGTGGACGTTGGTCGGGATGCCGCCCATGTTGTAGTGCACGGTCGGCAGCACCGGGATCGGCTCCTTGTTGACGTCGACGCCGGCGAAGATGCGCGCGGTCTCGGCGATGCCGGGCAGGCGCTCGCGGATCACGTCGGGGCCGAGGTGCTCGAGGTGCAGGTGGATGTGGTCCTGGTGCGGGCCGACGCCGCGCCCCTCGCGGATCTCGATGGTCATCGAGCGCGACACGACGTCGCGGCTCGCGAGGTCCTTGGCGTTGGGCGCGTAGCGCTCCATGAAGCGCTCGCCCTTGGCGTTGGTCAGGTAGCCACCCTCGCCGCGCGAGCCCTCGGTGATCAGGCAGCCGGCGCCGTAGATGCCGGTCGGGTGGAACTGCACGAACTCCATGTCCTGCAGCGGCAGGCCGGCGCGCGCCACCATGCCGCCGCCGTCGCCGGTGCAGGTGTGGGCCGAGGTGCAGGAGAAGTACGCCCGGCCGTAGCCGCCGGTCGCGAGCACGACCGCGTGCGCGCGGAAGCGGTGCAGCCGGCCGGTGGCGAGCTCGAGCGCCACGACGCCGCGGCAGGCGCCCTCGTGCATGATGAGGTCGAGCGCGAAGAACTCCACGAAGAAGCGCGCGTCGTGCTTGAGCGACTGCTGGTAGAGCGTGTGCAGCATCGCGTGCCCGGTGCGGTCGGCCGCGGCGCAGGTGCGCTGCGCGATGCCCTTGCCGTAGTGGGTCGTCATGCCGCCGAAGGGCCGCTGGTAGATGCGCCCGTCCTCGGTGCGGGAGAACGGCACGCCGTAGTGCTCGAGCTCGATGACCGCGCTCGGCGCCTCCTTGCACATGTACTCGATCGCGTCCTGGTCGCCCAGCCAGTCGGAGCCCTTGATGGTGTCGTAGA
>JAFEDP010000352.1 GCA_018241545.1 Pseudomonadota bacterium | reverse complement strand
AAAGCCGCTCCTGGCCGGCGCGCCGGTCCGCGCCCTTGGCGACGCCGACCACCGCGGGGAGAGCGACGTCGAGCTCGGCGAGCACGGCGAGCGCCTCGGCGAGCCAGGCGGCGTTGGTGGCGACGCCCGCGATGCGCAGCGCCGCGAGGCCGCGGCCGACCGCGGCGATCGCGGCCGCACGATCGGCGCCGCGGCCCACGACCTTGCCGAGCAGCGAGTCGTAGTGCGACGTCACCTCGTCGCCCGCCGAGAAGCCGGCGTCGACGCGCACGCCGGCCACGCGCTCCGGCCAGCGCACCGCGGTCAGGCGCCCGGCGCTCGGGACGAAGCCGGCCGTCGGGTCCTCGGCGCAGACGCGCACCTCGATCGCGTGGCCGCGCGCCGCGAGTTCCTGCTGGGCGAACGGCAGCGGCTCGCCGGCGGCGATCCGCAACTGCCACTCGACCAGGTCGAGCCCGAGGATCTCCTCGGTCACGCAGTGCTCGACCTGCAGCCGCGTGTTCATCTCCATGAACCAGAACTCGCCGTCCTGGTAGAGGAACTCCACCGTGCCGGCGTTGACGTAACCGACCGCGCGCGCGACCGCGAGGCCCGCGGCGTGCAGGCGGTCGCGCACCGGCTCCGGGATGCCCGGCGCCGGCGCCTCCTCGATCAGCTTCTGGTGGCGGCGCTGCACCGAGCAGTCGCGCGTGTGCAGGTGCAGCGCGTGGCCGTGGGCGTCGCACAGCACCTGCACCTCGACGTGGCGCGGCGCCGGCAGGTAGCGCTCGATCAGCAGCGTCGGGTCGGCGAAGGCGCTCTCCGCGAGCCGGCGCGCGCTCGCGAGCGCCGGCGCGAGCCGCTCCGGCGCCGCGACGATCTGCATGCCCTTGCCGCCGCCGCCGCCGCTCGGCTTGATGATCAGCGGGAAGCCGACCGCGTGCGCCTCGCGCTCGAGCTGCTCGAGCGACTGGGCCTCGCCGTGGTAGCCGGGCAGCACCGGCACGCCGGCGCGCCGCATGGCTTCCTTGGCGGCGCTCTTCGAGCCCATCGCGGCGATCGCGGCCGCGGGTGGACCGACGAAGGCGATACCGGCCGCCGCGCAGGCGGCGGCGAACTCGGCGCGCTCGGACAGGAACCCGTAGCCGGGATGGATCGCCTCGGCGCCGCTCGCGCGCGCGGCCTCGAGCACGCGCTCGATCGCGAGGTAGCTGTCGCGCGGTGCCGGCGGGCCGATCCGGATCGCCTCGTCGGCCTCGCGCACGTGGCGCGCGGCGGCGTCGGCGTCGGAGTACACCGCGATCGTGCGCAGCCCGAGGCGCCGCGCGGTGCGGATGACGCGGCAGGCGATCTCGCCGCGGTTGGCGACCAGGACGCTGCCGAACATCATGCCAGCCACGCCGGCGTGCGCCGCGCCAGCGCCGCGCCGATGCCCTCCTGCGCCTCCGCGCCCTCCCGCAGGCGCGCGAGCCACTCGGCGGTGACGCCGGCGAGGCCGGCGCCGGGGCTGCGGTGCGCGACCTCGGCGATCAGCCGCTTGCACTCGCCGAGCGCGTGCGGGCCGCCGCGCGCGATCTCGCCGGCGAGCCGCAGGCCCTCCGCCGCGAGCGCCTCGGGCGCGACCACGGCGTGCAGGAGCCCGAGCGCGCGCGCCTGCGCCGCCTCGATGGTCTCGCCGCTCAGGAAGTAGCGCCGCGCCTGCCTGAGGCCGATGGCCTCGACGACGAACGGCGAGATCACCGCCGGCACGAGGCCGAGCTGGACCTCCGGCAGGCGGAAGCGCGCCGCCTCCGAGCCGAGCGCGACGTCGCAGGCGGCGGCGAGGCCCATGCCGCCGCCGAAGGCCGCGCCCTGCACCAGCGCGACGCTCGGCTTGGGGCAGTCGCGCAGCGCGAGCAGCAGGTGCGCCAGGCGCTCGGCGTCGGCGACGCTCGCCTCGCGCGAGCCCCGGCCACTGGCCAGCATCGCGTTGAGGTCGGCGCCGGCGCAGAAGGCCGTGCCCTCCGCCGCGATCAGCAGCACGCGGGTCGCGGCCCGCGCGCCGTGCGCGAGCACGGCCGCGTGCAGCGACGCCACCAGCGCCGCATCGAGCGCGTTGCGCTGGGCCGGGCGGTTGAGCGCGAGGCGCACGACGCCCGGAACCGGTTCGGACTCGAGCAGGGTCGCGGTCATGGGGCTACATCCTGAAGATGCCGAAGCGGGTCTCGGCCACCGGCGCGTTGCGCACCATGGCGAGCGCCAGCGTCAGCGCGCGGCGGGTGTCCAGCGGGTCGATGACGCCGTCGTCCCACAGGCGCGCGCTCGCGTAGTAGGGATGGCCCTGCGACTCGTACTGGCGCCGGATCGGGTCCATGAAGGCCTGCTCCTCGGCCGCCGCCCAGTCCTGGCCGGCGGCGCGCAGCTGGTCGCGGCGGATGGTCGCGAGCACCGTCGCGGCCTGCTCGCCGCCCATCACCGAGGTGCGCGCATTCGGCCACTGCAGCAGCAGGCGCGGGCCGTAGGCGCGCCCGCACATCGCGTAGTTGCCGGCCCCGTAGGAGCCGCCGATGATCAGCGTCAGCTTCGGCACCTGCGCCGCCGCCACCGCGGTGACCATCTTGGCGCCGTCGCGCGCGATGCCGCCCGCCTCGGCGCGCCGCCCCACCATGAAGCCCGTGATGTTCTGCAGGAACAGCAGCGGGATCTGCTCGCGGGCGCACAGCTCGACGAAGTGCGCGCCCTTGAGCGCGCTCTCGGAGAACAGGATGCCGTTGTTGGCGAGGATGCCGACCGGGTAGCCGCCGAGGTGCGCGAAGCCGGTGACGAGCGTGCTGCCGTAGAGCTGCTTGAATTCGTCGAACTCCGAGCCGTCGACCAGGCGCGCGATCACCTCGCGCACGTCGTAGGGCTTGCGCAGGCTCGCCGGCACGATGCCGTACAGTTCCGCCGGGTCGTACAGCGGCTCGCGGGGCGCCACCGGCGGGGCCCGCTCCGGCGCCGGCCGCAGGCGCGCCACGATGCGCCGCGCGATCGCGAGCGCATGCGCGTCGTTCTCGGCGTAGTGGTCGCACACGCCCGACTCGCGGCAGTGCACGTCGGCACCGCCGAGGCTCTCGGCGTCGATCTCCTCGCCGGTGGCGGCCTTCACGAGCGGCGGGCCGCCGAGGAACACCATGCCCTGGTTGCGCACGATGACGTTCTCGTCGGCCATCGCCGGCACGTAGGCGCCGCCCGCGGTGCACGAGCCGTGCACCACCGCGATCTGCGCGATGCCGGCGGCCGACAGCGTCGCCTGGTTGTAGAAGATGCGCCCGAAGTGGTCGCGGTCGGGGAACACCTCGTCCTGCGCCGGCAGGAACGCCCCGCCGCTCTCGACGAGGTAGACGCACGGCAGCCGGTTCTCGCGCGCGATGTCCTGCGCGCGCAGGTGCTTCTTGACGGTCAGCGGGTAGTAGGTGCCGCCCTTGACCGTCGGGTCGTTGGCGACGATGACGCATTCGCGGCCGGCAACGCGACCGATGCCGGTCACGATCCCGGCGCAGGGCACCTCGCCGCCGTAGAGGCCGTGGGCGGCGAGCGCCGAGAGCTCGAGGAACGGGGCCCCGGCATCGAGCAGCAGGTCGATGCGCTCGCGCGCGAGCAGACGGCC
>JAFEDP010000351.1 GCA_018241545.1 Pseudomonadota bacterium | reverse complement strand
AGCCCGTGGCGACGCCGGTGAACGCGCCCGGGTTCTGGTGCAGCATGTCGATGCGGTCGATGGTGCGCGGCAGGATGTCGCGCACGGTCTGGAACCCGGCGCGCGTGCGCGAGCCGCGCTCGGCGATCTCAAACACCCGCCGCTCGGCCTCCTCGACGAGCTCCCCCGGCGCGCGCCCGCGGGTGTCGAGCGCCATCGCCGCGATCTCGCCGCCGGCGTTCACGAGCTGGCGCAGCAGCGCGTGGTCGCGGACGATCGCCGCGTAGGCGCGCACGTTGGCCGCACTCGGGGTGTCGCGCGTCAGGCGCGCGAGGTAGGCGAGCCCGCCGACCTCGTCGACGAGCCCCTTCGCGCCGAGCGCTTCGGAGACCGTGACCGCATCGCACGGGCTGCGCGCGTCGACCAGCGCCGCAATCGCCTCGAAGATCAGCTGGTGGTCGCGGCGGTAGAAGTCGCCGGCGGTGATCAGGTCGGCGACGCCGTCCCAGGCGCTCTGGTCGAGCATCAAGCCGCCGAGCACGGCCTGCTCGGCCTCCACCGAGTGCGGTGGCAGACGCACGCCGTCGGCGGCCTCTTGCGGCCGGCGCGGAGAACCCGCGAACGCCATCGGATACCTCGGGGCAGTCGGCTGGGACGGCCGATTCTACCCCGGGCAGGGTCCCCGGGCGGAAGCGCGTGCGCCCCGCCCGGCGGCCGGAGGGATCACTCCTCCGGGACGACGGCGACCGTGATGTCGACGTTGACGTCGGTGTGCAGGTGCAGCGTCAGCACCTGCTCGCCCACCACGCGGATCGGGCCGAGCGGCATGCGCACCTCGGCACGCTCGACGGCGTGCCCGGCGCGGGTCAGCGCCTCGGCGATGTCGCCGGTGCCGATCGAGCCGAACAGCTTGCCCTCGCTGCCCGCCTTGGCGGCGATGGTCAGGCGGTAGTCCTTGAGGGCCGCCGCGCGCGACTCGGCGCTGGTGAGGTCGGCAGCCGCCTTGGCCTCGAACTCGGCGCGCTGCGCCTCGAACTTGGCCACGTTGGAGGCGGTCGCGAGCGTCGCCCGGCCGGTCGGCAGCAGGTAGTTGCGCCCGTACCCGGACTTCACCTTGACCTTGTCGCCGATGTTGCCGAGGTTCGCTACTTTCTTGAGGAGGATCACTTCCATGGAAGCACCTGTAGATCGCTGAATCGAATGAAGAAGTGCGCCGGGGATGCGGGCCTCAGCCCGCCCCGCCCCGGCCCCGCGCCGCGAGCGCGTCGAGGCGCGGCCGCAGCGGAACCCAGTTGTCGAGGAAGCCAAACACCGCGAGCGCGCTCTCGACGAACACGGCCGCGACCGGGACGAACAGCAGCACGTAGGCCGCCGCGATCCATCCCGGGCTGAACCCGAGCGTGGCGCGCGCCGAGTGCAGCAGCGCGAGCCCCTGCAGCAGGAACGCGCCGGCAAACAGGCGCGACGTGTCCACCGCGAAGTCCCACTTGAGGGTCAGGGACAAGAGCACCGTCACGAGCGCCGCGCCCGCGAGCGTGCGCCCGGCGCGCAGCTCCCGGAACGCCGGCCCGAGCAGCACCTCGCCCCCTTGGCGCCCGTACGCATACAGCCCGACCGCCGCCGCCACGATCGTGTTGAAGAGCAGCAGCCACGCCACCACGCCCCAGTTGACCACCGCCGAGGCGGCGTCGCGGAAGTCGACGTCGCGCGGCCGCCAGCCGCTGCCGGCGTTCGACATCATGGTCGCCATGCGGTCGAGGTCGCCGGCCAGCTGCTCGACGAACGGCCGCCACACGCCCGGCGGATCGGCGAGCACCACGTGCACGACCACCAGCATCGCCACCGCCGCGACGGTCGCGAACTGGAACGCGAGCGACAGCGACCCGCCGCGGGCCAGCAGGCGCCCGGCCAGCAGCGGCGGCACGACGAGGCCCACCGCGACCAGCAGCGCCGGCACGGTGCCGGCGCCGACCGACAGCAGCAGCCAGGCCGCGGTCGCGGCGGCGACGGCACCGGCGGTCCACTCCGAGGCGGGCTGCGAGTGGCGCAGCGCGAGCAGCACCAGCAGCGCGCCCGGCAGCCACCACACGAACAGCGGCGTGACGGCCAGGAACGCGAGCACGACCGCGCCCAGGAAGACCCGGGCGCGCGAGGCGGTCAACCACTCCACGAGGCGCTGCATAAATGCGACGGCCGCGGGCCGAGGGCCCGCACCGCCTCCCCGGCTCAGTGCTGATCGGTGTACGGCAGCAGCGCCAGGAAGCGCGCGCGCTTGACCGCTTCGGCCAGCTGCCGCTGGTAGAACGAGCGCGTGCCGGTGATCCGGCTCGGCACGATCTTGCCGGTCTCGGTGATGTAGTTCTTGAGCGTCGCGAGATCCTTGTAGTCGATCTGCTCGACGCCGTCGGCGGTGAACTTGCAGAACTTCTTGCGACGGAAATAACGGGCCATGTTGCGTGCTCCTCGGGGTGGGGCGTCAGTCGCGCGCGATGCGCTCTTCGCGGTCGCGGCGCTCGGGGCGCTCGCCCCGGTCGTCGCGGTCATCGCGATCGCCGCGCTCGCCGCGGCCTTCCTCGCCCTTCTCGTCGCCCGACTTCGCCATCGGCGAAGGCTCGGTGATCGCCGACTCGACGCGCGTCGTCAGGTGACGGATCACCGCGTCGGAGAAGCGGAACGACCCCTCGAGCTCGGCCAGCACCTTGCCGTCGCACTCGATGTTCATGAGCACGTAGTGGGCCTTGTGCACCTTCGCGATCGGGTACGCCAGCTGCCGGCGGCCCCAGTCCTCGAAGCGATGCACCGTCCCACCGCCGGCCGTGATCATGCCCTTGTAGCGCTCGACCATGGCCGGGACCTGCTCGCTCTGGTCGGGGTGGACCAGGAACACGATCTCGTAATGTCTCATGGGTACTCCCTATGGCTGTGAGCCGCCCGGCTGAGACGGCCGGTGCGGCAAGGAGAAACAACGACTTAGACGTGCCCTTGGCATCCCGGGGGATCCCGAAGGGCCGCGTAGTGTAGGCGCCGACCGCCGCGAGCGCAAGTGCAAAAAGTCTTCAGGCTCAGGCGCTTGCGACGCCGCGCTGGCGCAGGACCTCGTACAGCAGCACGCCCGCCGCCACCGACACGTTGAGGCTCTCGACCGCGCCGAGCATCGGCAGGCGCACCACGAGGTCGCACTGCTCGCGCGTCAGGCGCCGCATGCCGGTGCCCTCTGCGCCGAGCACGAGCGCGACCGGCCCGGTCAGGTCCGCGGCGGTGTGCAGCGCCTCGGCCTCCCCGTCCGCCCCGACCACCCACACGCCCTGCTCCTTGAGCGCGCGCAGGAAGCGCGCCAGGTTCGTCACCTGAGTGAACGGCACCGTCTCGGCCGCGCCGGCGGCGACCTTGCGCACGACGGCGGTCAGGCCGCTGGCGCGGTCCCGCGGCACGATGACCGCGTCGACGCCGGCGCCATCGGCGGTGCGCAGGCAGGCGCCGAGGTTGTGCGGGTCCTGCACGCCGTCCAGCACCAGCAGCAGCGGCGGGCGCGTCCCGCCGCCGAGCCGCATCAGAAGCTCGTCCTCGGCGAGCGGCGCGAGCGGCGCGACCCGCGCCACCACGCCCTGGTGCACGCCGCCGCCGGCGAGC
>JAFEDP010000350.1 GCA_018241545.1 Pseudomonadota bacterium | reverse complement strand
GATGGTCGCCGCCGAGCGCGCCTAGCGTGGGCGGGGAGCCGGCCAGCGCGCGGGCGCGTCCCGGCCGCCGACCGCTGGCGGTGCGGCTGTGCAACTGGGTCGGCGAGGTCGTGCTCGCCGTGCCGACGCTGCGGCGCCTGGAGGCGGCCGGCTACGAGCTGTGGCTGGTCGGCAAGCGCTGGGCGCCGGCGCTGCTCGAGGGCACCGGCTGGAACGTCGTGGTGCGGGAGCCCGCGCTGTGGCCGGCCGCGCGCCAGCTCGCGGCGCTGCGCGTGCGCCTCGCGGCGCCCGAGCGGCCGTACGCGTTCCTGCTGACCAAGTCGTTCTCGTCGGCGCTCGAGGCGCGCCTCGGCGGCTGGCGTCCCGTGGGCCACGCGCGCGACGGCCGCAGCCCGCTGCTGAGCCGCGCCTTCCCGCTGGTGCGCGGCAGCCACGCCTCGCACGCCTACTGGGACCTCGCCAGCCGCTTCCTCGGCGCGGACGAGCCGTTCCCGCAGACCGTCTCGCTCGCGCCGAGCGCGGCGCAGGCCGCGCGGGCGGCCGAGCTGCTCGCCGCGCACGGGCTCGCGACCGGCCGCTACGTCGCGCTGTGCCCGTTCTCCGGCGCCGACGACCGCGACGGGGCCAAGGTGTGGCCGGGTTTCGGCGCGCTCGGCCGCACGCTCGCCGCTGCGGGCGTCGCGACGCTCGTGTGCCCGGGCCCGGGCGAGGAGGCCCGCGCGGCGGCGGTGCTGCCCGCCGCGGTCAGCCTGCCCGGCCTCGACCTCGGCGTGTACGGCGCGCTGCTCGCGCGCTCGCGCGCGGTGGTCGCCAACGACACCGGTCCCGGGCACCTCGCGGCCGCGGTCGGCGCGCGGCTGATCGCCGTCTACGGCCGCCAGTCGGTGGCGGCGTGGCGCCCGCTGGGCGAGCGCGTGACGCTGCTGCACGCGCCGGACTGGCCGGGCGCGGACGAGGTCGCCGCCCGGGTGCTGGCGCAGGACTAGCGGGCCGGCGGCGGGCGCAGCCAGCGCTCGAGCCGCGCCGGCAGTTCCGCGGCGTCGAAGCGCGCGCGCGCGGCGGCGAAGGCGCGCTCCCGCAGCGCCTGCCGCTCGGCGCTACCGAGCGCGAGCAGGCGCTCGAGCGCCCCGGCGATGCTCGCCGGCACGAACGGGTCCGCGACGAAGCCGTACTCGCCGCCGCCCAGGATCTCGACCGGCCCGCCGTGGTCGGGCCCGACCGCGATCAGGCCCTGCGCGAGCGCCTCGCCGAACACCAGCCCGAACGGCTCGTCGGCCGGCATCGCGGCGAAGGCGTGGCACTGCGCGCGCAGCGCCGCGAGCTCCGACGGCGAGATCCAGCCGTGGATGCGCGCGCAGGCCGCGGTGCGCGACCCGGCGATGGCGCGCTCGACGTCGGCGCGCTCGCGCCCCGCGCCGACGATCTCGAGCGCCACCGGCGCACGCGTGCGCTCGAGGAAGCGCTCGAAGCCCGCGAGCAGCAGCGTCAGGCCCTTGAGCGGCGAGAACCCGCCCATCGTCAGGATGCGCAGCGGCCCGCCGTCCGCGGCCGGCGGCGGCAGCGCGGGCGGGAAGTCGACCGGGCAGTAGAGCACCTCGGCCGCGCGCCCGTAGATCGTCGCGAACACCTCGGCGGTCGCGGCGCTGTTGGCGGCGACGCCGTCGAGGCGGGCGACGCCGGCCCGGTCGGCGGCGCGCTTGCCGCGGTAGCGCGGGTTGAGCGCGAGGTTCCAGGCGGACTGGCGCAGCGCGCGCCGGTAGTAGCGGCCGACCTGCGAGCCGCGGTCGAGGCGGCCGTCGAGGTAGGCGCGGTGCAGGCCCGGGCGGGTCTCCGGCACGTACAGCGCGCGGAACGGCTCCTCGCAGTACCAGCGGCGCGGCACCGCGGCCGGCGCGTGCCCGAGGTAGGCGCTCGCCGGGTAGTTGTGGGCGACGGCGACGTCCCGGTCCTCGAGCTCGGCCGCGAGCGCCGCCAGCGTCGCCGGATCCGGCCGGCCGCTCCACAGCCGGCGCGGCGCCGGCAGCAGGCGCGGGTCGAGCGCGTGGTCGGCGGGGGAGAACTGCGCGCCCTGCCAGTCGAAGCACAGCAGCTTCACGTCCCAGCCGAGGGCGCGCAGCGCGTGCGCGTGCACGAGGCACACCTTCTCCGCGCCGCGCGGCGCGTCGAAGCGCGGGTGGAACAGCGCCACCCTCATGGCGGGGCGTCGCCGAGGTCGGCCAGCGCCGCCGCGAGGCGCGCGGCGAAGCCCTGCTTGTTGGCGAGGAACCAGGCGCGCGCCGCCGCGCCGAGGCGCGCGCGCGCCGCGCCGTCGAGGGCGAGCGCGGCCTCGACGCCGCGCTCCAGCGCGCCCGGCTCGAGCCGGTAGGTCGTCGCCAGGTGCTGCTGGCCGCTCGCGCGCGCCGGCAGCAGGATGCCGCGCTCGGGCGTCACCAGCTCGTTCATCGGCGCGGCGTCGGTGGCGAGCACCACCGCGCCGACGCCGAGCGCCTCGCCGATGTAGTGCCCCCAGCCCTCGGTCTCGGACGTGCAGACGTGGAACTGGCTGCGGTTCTGCAGCGCGCGCAGCTCGTCGTCGGCGAGGAACTGCGTGTGGTAGACGATGTTGGCCGCGCGCGGCAGCTCCCCGACGCGCGGCAGGCTGTGCACCACCGTCAGCGTCGGCCACCCCGGATGACGGCTCCACAGCGCGACCAGCTCCGCGGTGCCCTTCATGCGGCTCTTGCCCGCGAGGTGCAGGAACGTCGGCTCGCGCGCCACCTCGGCGAGGTGGCGGTCGGCGCTGTCGAAGCCGGTGGCGCTGCAGGCGCAGCCGAGGCGCGCGAAGATCGCGCGCGTGGCATCGGTCTTGGCCCAGACCCGGTCGAAGGCGCCGAGCAGCGCGCGGTCGTGGCGGTCGAAGAACTCGGGGTTGGGGACGATGACGTTGCGCCGGCCGCGGTGCAGCTCCTCGGGCCAGACGTGCTCGAGCATGACCGTGAGGTCGAACTCGGACGCCCGCCCCTGCGCGGCGCGGCGCCGCCCGTACCAGCGGCGCGCCGCGGCGAAGGCGCGCACCAGCCGGTGGCGGCGGCGGCGGCGCGCATACTTGCTCGGCACCGTGACCGTGACCTCGCAGCCGAGCGCGCGCAGCGCGGCCGAGAGCAGCGCGATGTCGCGCGAGTTGCCGACCGCGTTCTCGAACGCCACCAGGTTGATGCTCGTCACGTCGGATCCGTCGGCGCGCGCGGCGCGCCCCGGCGCCGCCGCGGCACCCTAGCCGTTCGCCGGAGGGCGCGCAAGGCGCGCCGGCGCGGCGCGGCGCGGCGGACCCGCCTAGAATGCCCGCATCGCGACGGCGCAGGACGGGCTCGATGACGGCGACGGTGGTGTGCGTCGGCGAGACGCTGTGGGACGTGCTGCCGCACGGCGAGTTCCTCGGCGGGGCGCCGCTCAACGTGGCGGCGCACCTGGCGCGCCTCGGCCTCGACGCGCGCCTCCTGAGCCGGGTCGGCGACGACGCCCGCGGCCGCGCGGCGCGTGCCCGCGCCGCCGCGCTCGGCGTCGACGTCTCGCTGCTGCAGGTCGACGCCCGCCGGCCGACCGGCATCGCCGAGGCGATCCTTGCGCCGGACG
>JAFEDP010000034.1 GCA_018241545.1 Pseudomonadota bacterium | reverse complement strand
GACTTCGACGGCCCGGCCCGCCATGCCGACACGGTGGAGATCGAGCTGCCCGCGCATTACCGGGTCGACGAACTGCCACCGCCGGTCAACGTGGACCTCGGCTTCGCCTCCTACCACAGCAAGAGCGAGGTCGTCGGACGCAAGCTGCGCTACACGCGCGACTTCGAGCTCCGCGAGCTGTCCGTTCCCAGCAGCAAGGCCGACGAGCTGATGCACCTGTATCGCACCGTCTACACCGACGAGCGACGCAACGCGGTGCTGGTGCGCGGCGACCGCTGAGGCCGCCGTGCCGGCGCGGCCCGGGGGTCCGTCCCCGGGTTCGCGCGCCGGCCGGCGCTCCACTCAGAATCGGGCCGTGAATGCCACGAACGCCTGACGCCCGAGGGTGTCGTAGGCCTCGAAAGTGTTGTTCGCCCCGCCGGCCGTGATCTCGCTGGTCACGAGCGGCGGGTCCTTGTCGAGCAGGTTGTTGATCCCGGCGCGCACGCTGAAGCCCTTGGTGACGTTCCACACCGCGGACAGGTCGAGGTAGCTGTAACCGGGGATGTGGGCGTTGAAGTAGTCGATGGCCGGCCCACCCGTGTTCTGGTTGACGAACGTGCGACCCAGCAGCAGCGGGTTCTGGCTGTTGTTGTCCAGCGAGACCGGGCCGATGAAGCGCCACGTCAGCGACACATCGACGTCCGCCGGTGCCGCCCAGGTCATGCGCAGCGCGTGGCGCCAGCGCGGGTTGACGGTCTGGCACAGCGCGCCGAACAGGCCGGCGCAGTCGTAACTCGGCGACCCCGGGTAGGGCGTCGTGACGCTCGACAGCAGCATCGAGCCGTTGAGCGCGAACGTCAGCGCACCGGCGCCGGCCAGCGGCAGCCGGTAGGAGCCCTGCACGTCGACGCCGTCGGTCTTGATGCCGCCGATGTTGAGCACGGTCTGGTCGATGTAGCCGCCGCCGGCCACGGTGCTGCCGACCAGTCCGCCATTCGCCGGATTGCGCACGATGCGGCTGCAGAAGAAGGGGTCGCCGGTGTTCAGGCAGCCCTGCAGCAGCAGTCCCGGCGGGATGGCGGTGATCTGGTCCTTGAGCTCGATGCGCCAGTAGTCGACGCTCGCCACGAGGTTCGGCAGGGACTGCGGCGACAGCGTGGCGCCGACGCTGACCGAGGTGCCGCGCTCGGGCTTGAGCTGGGTGTTGCCGCTGACCTTCTGCGACAGCTGATTGGCGCTGCCCTGCGGGATGGAGCCCGAGTTGTACTGCGCGGCCGTGACCCCGGTACGCTGGCACTGCTGCAGGCTGGCGGCGATGACGCCCGTGTACTCGTTCGGCGCGCACGGATCGTCGCCCGAGGCGATCTGTCCGATCGTGGCGGGATTGTAGAGCTCGATCAGGTTGGGTGCGCGGATCGCACGCTGCCAGGAGGCGCGCAGGCGCAGGTCCTGCACGGGCTGGTACTGGACCTCGAACTTGCCGGTGTCGGCACCGCCTACGGTCGAGTAGTCCGAATGGCGGAAGCCGGTGTCGAATACGAGGCTCTTGATGCCGGGCGCATCCTCGACGATGGCGCCGCCGAGTTCCACGAACCCCTCGTCGACGCCGTAGCCCTTGTGTATCGGGGCGGCCGCGCCACCGAAGCCCGAGAGCAGTCCGCTCTCTTCGCCCGAGTCGGGATCGTAGGCCCAGAATTCCGAGCGGTGCTCGTAGCCGACGTTGACCGAGAGGCCGTTGCTGGCCCAGGGCGAACGCACGCCGTAGCGGCCGAGGTCGCCGGTCAGGTCGGCGTGTATCGTCCGCTGAGTGGTCGAGCCGTAGGCCGTGCCGTTGAGGTACAGGTACGCGAGCTGGTCGGCCGTCACACCGCCGTCCTTGAAGATGTTGTACGGGACGCACGGCGGGCCGCTGATGCACACCGGGTTGCCGTTCGCGTCCTTGGTGACCTGCAGCGCGTTGGTGATGGCCTGGAAGTTCAGGTACTGCCTGTTGGCGTTGTAGAAGGTCGTGTAGTAGTACTGCCCGTAGGCGTCGTAGGTCCAGGCGGCCCCGAGGCTGCCCTTGCTGCCGAGCACCGCCCGGTAGTTGGTGTGCTCGTAGAACGACTCGCGCCCGCCGCCCTCGATGTTGCGCCGGCCGATCTCGACGGGGATGCTGACCGATCCGGGGCTCGCCGCGTCGGCGGCGATCTGTGCCGGCGTGCACAGCAGGCCGGCCTGCTGCGCGCTCAGCAGCGGATTGCTGCAGTTGATGTAGTAGTTGCCGGCACCGGTGGGATCGAGCGGATTGGCGTTGCGGAACAGCGCCGACGGCGCGATCTGCTGGTCGGTCCGGTCGTTCATGTACGCGAACTCGGCGTAGGGCTTGAAGTAGTCCTGCACGTCGACGTGGGCGAGGAAGCCCGCGTTGTAGCGCAGGTCGTCGCGGCCGTTGTAGATGTAGGGCTGGGCGTTGAAGATCGCCGGCGGCGTCGTCGGCACCGTGTTCCACGGCACGAACTGGTTCCCCAGCACGCCATAGCGGGTGCCGTTGATGTTGAACAGGTTCGAGTTGCTCGAGCCGGAGCAGAAGGCGGCGTCGTAGTTGCCCGCGGCGTTGGACGCCGCGTTGAGCTGGCATCCACCGAAGTCGCGGTTGCCGCTCGGCACGGGATCGGTGCGCAGGTAGCTGAAGTAGGCGGTCACGTTGCCCTTGCCCTCGGCGATGCTCGAGCCCATCACGACGCTGGCGCTCTTGTTGCCGCCATCGCGGATCGATCCGGTCTCAGGCGTGTATCCGGCGGCGGTCTGCAGCTGGTCGCTGAAGGTGCTGTGCTGCTGGTGCCAGTTCTGGCCCGCCTGCGCGTCGACCTGCACACCCTCGAAGTTCCGCTTGAGGACGAAGTTGATGACGCCGGCGATGGCATCGGACCCGTACACCGACGAGGCGCCTCCGGTCACGACGTCCACGCGGTCGACGAGCGCGGTCGGGATCTGGTCCAGGTCCGGCGCGGGGTTCGGGTTGGCCGTATTGGGATCTGCGGCCCCCAGGCGGCGGCCGTTCACGAGCACGAGGGTGCGCTGCGGGCCGAGGCCGCGCAGGTCTGCGGTCGCGAGGCCGCCCGCGGTCGTAAGTCCGCTGGTGCGGTTGTTGAAGTCCGAGAACGAGTTGTTGAAATTCTGCGGCAGCTGCATCAGCACGTCGCTGACGTCGAGGCGCCCCGACACCTGGATGTCCTTGGCGGTCACGACCTGGATCGGGCTGGTGCTCGTCATGTTCGGCAGCGAGATGCGCGAGCCGGTCACGACGATTTCCTCGAGCGCCGTACCGGCGGCCGACGCATCGGTCGGCGCCTGCTGAGCGAGAGCTGCCTGGCCCGGGCTCCAGACCGCGGCCAGCAGCACGACGGTACCGGCGAGCCGTGCGAACAATCTTCCCCTCGGCGTGGTCATTCTCGTATCTCCACTCGGTGATGGGCGGCCGTCGCGGATGCGGGGCGCGCCGTGCCGGCATGTGGCGGCGCGTGCACAGGGCGCGAGCCGCACGGCGGACGTGGCCGTCCCGGCGCTGGCCGGATAGCGCGGCAACATACGCGCGGCCCGCAAGCCGCCCGCGCGGATGTGACGAAGGTGGCGTCGCGGGCGACCAAGTCCCGCTGGCCGGGGACGAACCCAGGCTGCGCTGGGCCGGGGGACAAGCCGCGCGCCGCGGGACGGTGGGCGGCGGCACCCGACGCCGGCCACGCGGTGTTGCGCCGGCGCCGCGCGCCCCCCACCGGCAGGAGCCGTTCAGCTGGTGCGATCGCGATGGGTCGCGACGTACAGCGCGCTGAGGCGCTCGCTGCGCACCGCGACCACGGCATTCGCCAGCGCCTGGTGGTAGCAGGCGTCGGCTACGGAGAGCCGATTGAGCTCGCGCACGCCCGGCTGGTCGCAGACACGGTGCGCGGCCCCGGACAGGCGCCGCAGCAGGACCCGGACTCCCGCGTCGCTCGCGAGGTTCAGGTCGTCGTAGCGCACGCGCACCGAGGCGCCGGAGTCGGCCGCCTGAGCGGCCGCGAGCGATAGGGTAGCCACTGCCGCGCCGAAGCTCAGGACGCAAAGGCGGCGGATCGAGCTCAGGGTTCGACAACTCATGGTGAAACTCCTTGGGCAGCGACGGAGTGACCGGCGCGGTGACCGCCGGCGAGGCCCGCCGGGGACGGCGGAACGGACACGAGGTCGGGGGCGCGCAGCGTGAGAGTTCGCGTATGGACGCGGCCGAAGGTTGCCCGGCCGCGCAGGTGCGCGACCCGCCAGTGGACGACGGAACCGCGGCGCACGAGGTGGCCGCGAACGTGGTGCAGCCGCACGGGACGGCGGCCACCCGCCGGCGCGCCGCCGGTGCCCGAGGCCACGCAGCCGGCGGGCGCAAACACCTCGACGTGGTCGAGGAGTGGCGCGCGATCGCGCCGGCGCTGGTTGAGCCGGGCGCGCGAGACGGGGCGCTGCGGCAGGCCGGCGCGGGAATTCATGAGCAGGAACAGCGCGAGCAGCAGCGGCAGGTCGGTTCCGACGCTGGCGAGCGACCGGCGCAGCACGTCCTCGCGACTCGCTGAATCGGGGCAGGCGCGCCGGTAGTAGGCTGCCCAGGCGGGGTCGAAGCGGAAGCGGGCGCAGTCGAGCAACTGCGCGAGCGCAGGGTCTTCGCTCGCAAGGCGCACCACGCCACCTCCATAGACGTCGCAGGCCTCAGCAGCGAGCGTCCACGCCCCGTCGAGGTCGAACTCGGTCGCGAGCGGCGCGAGCTGCGCCTCGTCGCGCGGCCCGGGGCCACACCAGAAGGTCCGCAGCGTGCCGCACCGCCCGCTGGCGTCGGTCTCGAGGTACGCACCGGCCGTCCCGCCTGGCGGCGACGGCGCACTGCCCGCATGCACCGCGGCAGCGTCTGCCCGTGGCGCGTCGGGCCACTCGACCCACAGCCGGCGGGCCGGCACGTGCACGAGATCGAGGCAGCCGGTCAGCCGATCGCCGTCGGCGTACGCCAGTGCCGCGCACAGCGCGGTGAGTGGCTCGCTGAGCACGAGCCGCAGGGGACAGGAGGCCACGGACGGAGCGAATGCGCCGGCGCCGGGCAGCCGGTGCAGGTCGCGCTCCAGCATCACGGGCAGGTGTGGCTCGGCACGGGCGATGAGGTCGAGCAGTCTCACGGCCCTGCCGAGCGTCGCCGCCCGGCGCGCGGGGCGCCACGGATTTGGGACCAAGCACGCACGCGACCCGATGACCGGCGCCGGTCCGCGGACGAACGGCGCGCGGCGCGGACGGCGCGCGTCAGATGGCGCGGTCGCGCACCGCCGGTGCGCGCAGCAGCTCCTGAATCCGGCCCCGGTACGACTGGCCCGTGCGGCAGGACGCCCCGCCGATGATGCGCATCACGTAAACGCCGTTGAAGTCGCTCTCGATCGACTCGACCCGGTTCAGGTTCACGATCACCGACTTGTGGATCCGCGCGAAACGCAGCGGGTCGAGACCGTGCTCGAGCGATGAGATCGTCGCACGGTGGCAGTAGGAACGCCCGGCTGCGTGGATGACGACGTAGTTGCGGGCGGCCTCGATGTAGTCGATCGAGTCGAGGTCGACGAACACCCAGCGGCCGGCATCCTCGAGGAACAGACCGTCGCGCCGCGCCCCGGTGGCGGGATTGGCCAGCAGCGCGCGGCAGGCGGCCAGCACCTCGGCACGCGTCGCCGCGCCGGGCAGGCTCCGCCGGTCGCGGACCTTCTCCAGTGCCCGCGCGAAGCGCTCGGGCGTACACGGCTTCAGCAGGTAGTCGACGGCGTCGCGCTCAAAGGCCGAGGCCGCGTATTCCTCATACGCTGTCATGAAGACGACCTGGGGCAGCTCCTCGCCCTCGAGCGCCTTCAGTACGTCGAGCCCGTTCATTGCCCCCAGGTGCACGTCCAGTAGCAGCAAGTCCGGCGCCAGGCGGCGCACCTGGTCGATCGCCGTCGGCCCGCTCGCCGCCTCACCGACGACCCGCACGTCGGGGTGCTCGGTGCACAGCTGTCGCAGCCGCGCCAGCGCCGGCTCCTCGTCATCGACCAGCACCGCGCGCATCTTCATGCGGGTGCCCCGGGGAGCGACACGCGCTGCACCAGAGGGAGGCGTACCGTCGTGCAGTAGTGGCCGGGCGATGGGACCTCGAGGCGCACCCACGCGGCCGGCCCGAACAGCGTCGCCAGGCGCTCACTGACGTTGCGCAGGCCCACGCCTGGCACGGGACCGGCACTGCCGGCGGGCGCCGGCGGTCCCTCGTTGGAGACACGGATCTCGAGCGACTCCGCCAGCGCCGTGGTCTCGATGCGGACCCGCACCGGCCCATCGCCGTGGCGCAGGCCGTGGACCACGGCGTTCTCGATGATCGGCTGCATCACGAGCGCCGGCACCAGCGCACCGGCGGTGCCGGGCTCGATGCACCGCTCGTGCGACAGGCGCTGCGGGAAGCGCAACTTCTGGATCTCGACGTACTGCTCCACGAGCTCGAGCTCGCGCGTCAGCGGCACGAACTGGGTCGCGCCTTCGTTCAGGATCCGGCGCAGCAGGTCGGCGAAGCGCGTCACCATCGACTGCGCGAGGCGCGGCTGCGACTCGATCAGCGAGACGATCGTGTTGAGCACGTTGAACAGGAAGTGCGGGTTGAGCTGGTTGGTCAGCGCCTGCAGCCTGGCGGCGATCGCGGCCCGCTCGACGTTGGCCCGCACGACGCGCTCGCTCTCGAGCTCGCGGTAGGTCTTGACGCCGACGACCACGCCGAGCGCGGCGGCGTAGTTCATCGCCATCGCCGTCATGCTCGCGATCCAGACCGCGATGCCCTCGCGGGTCGAGAACGCCAGCGACTCGGCGATTCCTGCCGCGAGCTCATGATGGCGGGTGAGCGCGGCGGCCGTCACGAGGACCGGCCTCGCGAGCATCGAGAACGCCACCGCGAGCGCGAGCTGGCCCGATGCGCGCAGCGCGAGCGGCCAGCGCGCCGCACCGAGCGCCACCGCGGCGCGGAACGCCAGCAGCAGGAACGGCAGCAGCAGCAGGTACTGCACGGCGCGGATCGAGGGCGAGACCACCTGCAACTCGGCGTTCGCGACCCGCCACGCCTCCATGTTGGTGACTTCGATCAGGAACACGCCCGACCAGCACAGTGGCCCGACCACGACGATCGTCCGCCACCAGGCCGATCCACGGTTCATGGTGGCGGCGGTCGGCGGCAGCGCGGGATCCGCCGCGCTCATGCGCACCGCGGGGCGCGCGGGCCAGGCGGCGCCGCGCGCTCGCGGCCGCGGGCAGGCGGGTGGGAGTACATCGGGCTTTCCTCGAAGTGCGAGGGCGCAGGCCCCGGCGCCCGCGTGATGCACGAAGTGTCGGCAGGCGTGCGGCCTATCGTAGCCCCGATCGGACGAACCGCGACGCGGGTGGGACGAACCCGCGTTCCACCGGGACGAAACGCGGCCGCGGCGCGCGGACCCGCGGAGCCGGGACCGCAGGCGGGGTGCCCGGCCCTGCGGCGGGGCACGGCTGCGACCGCGACGCATCGTTGTGCAGCGCGGTCCGACAGAACCAACCGGGGCCCGGGACCCTCTAAGGTCCAACGCCCGCCGGCGCGGGCACGCCCGGAAGCGCGCCGCGTGCGACGAAGGGCGCGTCGGTGGCATCTGTGCGTATTAGGATCCGCGCTCAGACAGTCTCGCTGCGGATCGGGGAGGAGGCCATGGGACGGACCGAACAACTCGCACGCCGATACTGCTGGATCCTCTTGGCGCCGCTCGCCCTGCCGGGGGTCTCGGCCGCCGCCGACCCGGCGCGGGCCGCCCCCCACCGGACCGCGGCACCGGCCCGCACCCCGGCACCCGAGGCGCAATCGATCCGGATCAGCTACCGCGACCTCGACGTCACAACCCCCCAGGGGGTCGCGGCACTCTACCTGCGCGTTCGGCACGCGGCCGAGGACGTCTGCGGCGCGCGCCAGGCCCCGACCGGCACGCGGCTGCTGGCCGCCAGCACCGATGCGTGCGTGCGCTCCACGGTGCGGGCCGCCGTCCATCAGATCGGGGTCCCCGGCCTCGCCGCGCTCGAGGCGGAGCAGCAGGCGCTGCACGAGGCGGCGGTGCCGGACCGGTCGCTGTGCGACGCGCCACGGCGGGTCAAGATCATCATCTGAGCGCGTCGCGCCGCTCGCGCGAGCGCCGCGAGCGCGGAGTCACTCGAGTGCGTACAGGCGCCCATCGAGGCTGGCCACGTACAGCACGCCGTCGGCAATCACCGGTGAGGCGAGGATCCCGCCCACGGTCGTGAATCGGTAGTAGTCGAGGTACATGTCCTCGAAGTCGCCGAACGTGCCGCGGAATGCCTCGGCGACGAGGCGTCCGTCCTTGTCGGCGACGCCGAGCGGGTCGTGCCGCGCCCCCTCGGTGAGGAACCACCAGGCGAGCTCGCCGGTGCGTGCATCGATCGCATACAGGCGGCCGTTGTGGCTGCCGACGTAGGCGAGGGCGCCCGCCAGCGCGACGGACGAGAACACGTAGGCACGCGCATCGACGTTCAGCCGCAGCCGCCCGGTTCGCGCGTCCACCGCGAATACGCGGGAACTGTCCGAGGTTGCCGCCCAGACGAGCCCGTCACGCACCGCTGGCGTCGCATTGACCCAGGACTTGCTGGTCGGATACTCCCAGCGCTTGCGTCCGGTTGCCGCGTCCAGCGCGTACAGGTGCGCGTCGCGGCTGCCGACGTACACAGTGCCGTCCACGACACTCGCCGATGACTGGAACCCAACCTGATTGTGCTGCGCCGGGTCCTCGCCGGCACGGAAGCTCCAGCGCAGCTGGCCGGTATCCGCATCGATCGCGTAGAACACGCCGTTCCAGCTGCCGACGTAGACGGTCCGCTGCGCCACCGCGGGCGAGGCATGCACGACCTCGCCGGTCGCGAACTGCCACTGGATCAGGCCGCTCTGCGCATCGACCGCGTAGACGTTGCCGTCGCCGCCGCCGAAGTAGACGCGCCCGTCGACCACCGTCGGCGCCGACGTGAATACGTCCCAGGCATCCGGCACGGTCTGCGCGGCGGGACCGTAGCCGTGCAGGCTGCGTGCCTCGAAGTGACGCTCCGGACCCACCGCCGCGACCCAGCGGGGCTGGCCCGTGGCGGCGTCGAGTGCCGCGAGGGCGCCGAGGGCGGAGACGAAATAGACGATGCCGCCGGCGACCGCCGGCGAGGAGGCGATCGGTCCACGGGACTGGAAGCGCCAGCGCTCGTGCCCGGACGCGCGGTCCAGCGCGTAGATGCGCCCGCCCAGGCTCGCGACGTACACCGCCTCGCCCTCGACCGCGGGCGAGGCGACGACCGGAGCACCGGTGTCGAAGGTCCAGCGGACGGCGGGTTCGTGCGTCGGGCCGGGTTGCGCGTATACGCCGGCGTGCGTCGGGCCGCCGTGGAACATCGCGTCCGGCCAGGCTGGCAGCGCGAGCAACAGCATCCCGAGTGCCAGCGACGGCTTCATGGGCGCAGTGTAGGACCGCCGCGCGCCGCCGCGACGCAACGACGCCCGCCATCCGTCGCGTTCGCGGAACCGGTCACCGCATGCGGCGGCGCCGCCGCCCGGCCCGGTCCGCGCTACCATGCGCCGCGGGCCGGTACACCGCCGGCAAGCAGGGAGGGGGGACTGCCATGGCGGCCTACATCATCGCGAGCATCGACGTCGCCGACGCGGTCGGCTACGAGGAGTACCGTCAGCGCGTACCCCCGCTGATCGCCGCCTTCGGCGGCCGGTTCCTGGTGCGCGGCGGGCCGATCGAGCGTCTCGAGGGCGAGGAACCGCCCGGACGCATCGTGGTGCTGGAATTCCCCGATCGCGCGAGCGCCCGCGCATTCTACGAGTGTCCCGAGTACCAGACCCTCGTCCGGATCCGCCAGCGCCACTCGCGCGGCAGTCTCTGGCTGGTCGACGGCGTGCCGCCCGTCGCGGCCCGGGAGCCGGCGTGACGGGCGCGCCGACGGCGCCCGACCTGCTGCCGTTCGTGGCCCCGTGTCGGGTCCTCGCCCCGGGGGCGCCGCTGCACTGGCTGCGCCTCGGGTGGCGGGATTTTCGACGCGCCCCGCGCCAGAGCCTTGCCTTCGGCGCCGGCATCGTGCTGCTCAGCGCCGCGGTGTCGGGGATCGCGCTGCGGTTCGGGACCGGCTGGCTGCTGCTCGTGCTGCTGTCGGGGTTCGTGTTCGTGGCGCCGGTGCTCGCGATCGGCGTCTACGCGATCAGCGCGGCACTTGAGCGCGGCCAGCGGCCCTCGCTGGGCGCGTGCCTCGAGACGACGCGCCGCGACCTCGGCGATGCGCTCGTCTACTCGCTGATCCTGCTGGTGATCTGCCTGCTGTGGGTGCGCGCCGGCAGCGCCGTCGAGATCTTCTTCCCGGACCAGGCGGAGCCCTCGCGCCTCGCGCTGCTGTCGTTCCTCGCGATCGGCTGCGCCGTTGGCAGCGTCTTCGCCGTGATCGCCTTCGCGGCGAGCGCATTCTCGCTGCCGATGATCGTCGACCGGCGCTCCGATGCGGTCACCGGCGTCGTCACCAGCGTCAACGCGGTACTGCGCAACAAGCGTGCCATGGCATTGTGGGCGCTGCTGATCGTGCTGTCAGTCGCGGTCGGCTTCGCGACGCTGCTGATCGGGCTCGGCGTCACGATCCCGCTGATCGGCCACGCGACCTGGCACGCCTACCGCGAGACGGTGGACGCCTCCGCCTGGCCGGCCAAGGACTGAGCCCCCCTCAGCGCGCGGAGCGGATGTAGCGCTCGACCTGCTCGCGCAGCAGCGCGAGCGGCAGCACGCCGTCGCGCAGCACCACATCGTGGAACTCGCGCACGTCGAAATGCGCGCCCAGCGCCGCCTCGGCCTCGGAGCGCAGCGCACGGATCTCCAGCTGGCCGAGCTTGTAGGCGAGGGCCTGCGCCGGCCAGGCGATGTACCGGTCCACTTCGGCGGGCGACTCCTCCGGAGCGTGCTCGCGGAAATAGGCGAGGGCCTGCTCCCGCGTCCAGCCGTAGGCGTGGATACCCGTGTCGACCACGAGGCGCACCGCCCGGAAGCGCTCGCTCGTCAGCTGCCCGAATCGGCTGTACGGGTCCTTGTAGAGCCCGAGGTCGCCGCCGAGCGACTCGGCGTACAGGGCCCAGCCTTCGGCGTAGGCGCTGTTGCCGTAGTAGCGGCGGAAGTCCGGCAGGCCCGTGAGCGAGCGCGCCACCGCGCCCTGGAACACGTGGCCCGGCACCGCCTCATGCAGCGTCAGCGCCTCCTTGTCCATGCGGAACTGCTTCTCGGGCTGGTAGGTGTTGAGGTTGAACCAGCCGGGCGTCGAGCCGTCCGCAGTTGGCGGCTGGGCGTTGCTCGCCATCGCCTGCTCGCGGTCCTCGGGGATCGCGCGGATGCCGAAAATCAGCACCGGCATGCGCTTGAACTGGTTCGGCAGCTCCGGCTCGACGATCTTGGCGATGTTGCGGCAGTACGCCAGCATCTCGTCGCGGCTCCTGAAGTGCTGCTCGGGCGACTCCTCGAGGTGGCGCGCGAATTCCGCGAGCGTGCCCTGGAAGCCGGTCTCGCGCATCACCGCCGTCATCGCCGTCTCGAGCCGCTCCACCTCCTTGAGCCCGAGCGCGTGGATGTCCTCGGGCGTGCGGTCGGTCGTCGTGAGCTTGCGGATCAGCGTTTGGTAGTACGCGCGACCGTCCGGCAAGCTGCCGATGCCGACGGCCGGTCGAGTGGCCGCGCGGTACGGGCCCGCGATGTAGTCGTGCAGCCGGTGCCATGCGGGGAGGAAGTCCTGCGTGAAGGCTGCCGTGGCCTGCGCGCGCAACCGCTGCTGGTCGGCGGACGGGAGGCCCGCCGGGAAGTGCCGGAACGCGGCCAGCAGCGCCGAGTCCTCGGGCCCCTGCTCCATCTGCTTCTCGATCTGCCCGACGACGCGCTCGACCACGACCGCCGGCTGCACCAGGCCGCGTGCGCGCGCCTCGTCCAGGATCGCGAGCTGCTGGTCGACGTACGCCGGCACGGCGCGCAGGCGCGCAAGCTGCCGCTCGTAGTCGGCGACCGTCCGCGCCGGCATCCGGTCGAGGACCATGAACACGCGTGTGTGCAACCCGTAGAGCGCCTGGACGCGCAGCAGGTGGGTCTCGAGGTCGTCCGCCGCCAACTCCTGCTCGGTGACGTAGCGGAAGAGCCGCAGGCTCAGCCGGTCTTCGGCGGACAGGCCGGCAGTCGGCAGCGCCGCCGCCTGGCGCAGACGCTGCTCGAGGTGGCGCCGGGCCACGGCGCGCCCCGTCACCGACCAGTCGTTCCAGCGGTCGTCGTAGTCGTGCCGGCCGATGGCGGTCGCCATCTCCGGACTGTCCCGCAGGCGCTCCTCGAAGGCGTCGTGGAAGAAGACCTGCAGCGATGCCGCAGGCACGGCGGCGCGGGCCGACCCCACGGCGATGCAGGCAATGAGGCCGAGCAGCGGTAGTCGCAGGCGCATGGGAAGCCCGTCGCGGCGGAGAGGGCCGCTAGGGTAAACGAACGGACGCCCGCGCGCCGCCTGCGACGGCGCACGGGCGCGCGCCGGCGTCAGTCGCGGTCGCGCCGGTCCTCGCCGCGGTGCCTGCCGTGGTCGTGCTCGTGATCGTGGTGCAGGCCGTGGTCGCGGTGGTACCGCGGCACGTACTCGTCCTGGTACCAGTCGTCGCGCACGAAGTACACCGGCCGCCCGCAGGCGTTGTACTCCTGGCAGTGCTTGCGCCAGTGCTTCTCGTGGCCCGGCGGCACGTGCAGGTAGATCGGCTCCACCGCGCGGAACTCCGGTGCGCGCTCGACGACCATCGGCTGCGTGAAGATCACCGGCGGCCGCGGCATCCCGCCGATGTCGAGCTGGCCGTAGAAGCCGGGCTCACCGATGCTGACCGACACGGCGACGTCGGCGGATGCAGGCGGGGCGGCTGCGGCGAGCGCGATGGCGGCGGCGAGGGGCGCGAGTGCTTTCATGAGCGGGCTCCGGGTGACTTAAGGCAACGCTACGTGCAGCCAGCTGAACGCTGTCTGAACTGCGGCGCGGCACGCAAGCGCGTGCCCCGCCACCCGCCATCCTGCGCTCCCCGGCGAGCACACGCGACATAAGGCGTGCCGGCGATGCGCTGGCGTGCGTCGATACGGCGCATTCCGTTAAGTCGCGCCACTACGTCCGCGGGGCGCGCAGTCGCACGTGGCGCAAGACTTAAGAAGGGGCTGTCGCGGCCACCGGCAGTTGATCTACATTGGCCGGCGACGGTGGCCGCGTCGGGCGGAAGGCGCGTTGCGCCGCAACGCGGCCGGAGTTGCGAACTGATGAGTGATGCGGCCAGTCTCGTCGCCGGTGCACTGCGCCACAAGCTCACGTGGCATGGCGCCGCTTCGCTCACGCGCGTCGAGTGGCAGCTGCTGCGCGTCAGCACGCTGCTGCATGCGCTCGACTCGGACGGCATCGAGCGATTGATCAGCGACGCGCCGCTTGCCGAGCTCACCGGCATCGCCGACGGGTTGGACGCGATCGGATCCGCCGAGGCCTCGACACTGATGCACTACACCGTGCGCGAGATCGGCGCGGCGAACGCGCCCGGGCTCGGAACTGCGCGCGCGGCCATGTTGCGGGCGATCGCCGGGCGACTACGGGGCAGCTTCGAGCCGATGCGATCGACCGTCGAGCAGCAGCTGCTCGAGTTCGCGTTCCAGCAGCCCGAGCTCATGCCCGACGTCGATGCCGACGCGCCGGTCTCGCCGAGCGCCGCGTAGCCCGCCGGCAGCGCCAGGCCGGCCGCGCGCCGCCTCAGCGCGGATTATTCAGCACCGCGATGAAGTCCACGACGCGCTCGACCCCGGGCACGGCGCCCGCGACCGACTCCGCGAGCGAGCGTGCGTAGTCGCTCGCGACCTGCCCGGACAGCGTGACCTGATGGCCGCGGACCTGCACGTAGACGAGATTGGGCGGACGCAGGTCGGCGTAGCCATCGAGCTGCGACTCGACCTGCTGGCGCAGCGCGGCCTCATCCGGGCACTCGCGCCGGCCGCAGGCGCCGGTGGCGGCGCACCCGGCGAGCGTGGCGACCAGTACCGCGAGCGCGAGCGACGTGGCGCGAAAATCGGGGCGGGGCATGGGGGCTCCACAGGGCATCGGTTGTCATGGTACTGCCGCGGACCGCGCCCTGCCTGAAGGCCAGCGGCCGCCGCCGGCTGACGTACGATGGTCCGGCGCGACGCGCGCGTATGGCCCGGACGCCGGCGATGGAAGACCCGTACGACCTCGAGCGGTTCGTGGCCGCACAGCGCCCCGTGTACGCGCAGGTCGTGCGCGAGCTCGGCGACGGGCGCAAGCGCAGTCACTGGATGTGGTTCGTGTTCCCGCAGCTGCGCGGCCTCGGTTCGAGCCCGATGGCGGTGCGCTACGCGCTCGGATCGCTCGCCGAGGCGCGCGCATTCCTGGACCATCCGGTGCTGGGTGAACGCCTGCGCGCCTGCACGCGCCTCGTGCTCGAGTGCGGCGCGGCGTCCGCCGGCGACGTGTTCGGGGCGCCGGACGACCTCAAGTTCCGCTCGTCGATGACGCTGTTCGCGGCGGCCGCGCCGCGGGAGACGGTGTTCGCCGAGGCACTGCAGCGCCTGTGCGGCGGGGAGCGCGACGCCCTGACGATCGAGCGCCTCGGCTAGCGCCGCGCTCAGGGCGCCAAGCGCTCGCGCACCCAGCCGGCGTCCTCGCGGCGATACCGTAG
>JAFEDP010000349.1 GCA_018241545.1 Pseudomonadota bacterium | reverse complement strand
CGCCTCGCTGCCGGTGACGCTGCGCGCGCCGGCCGCCTGCGCGCGCTTCGCCGGGCGCATCGTGCACGGCGTCGACCCGGCGGCGCCGACGCCGCTGTGGATGCGCGAGCGGCTGCGCCGCGCCGGGCTGCGCTCGCTCGGGCCGCTGGTCGACGTCACCAACTACGTGATGCTCGAGCTCGGCCAGCCGATGCACGCCTACGACCTGAGGCGCCTCCAGTCGCGCATCGACGTGCGCTTCGCCGCCCCCGGCGAGCGGCTCGAGCTCCTCGACGGCAGCCTGGTCGAGCTCGCCCCGGACATGCTGGTGATCGCCGACGCCGAGGCCCCGGTCGGGCTCGCCGGCATCATGGGCGGGCAGAAGAGCGGCATCGCCCCCGACACCACCGACGTGTTCCTCGAGGCGGCCTGGTTCGCCCCGGAGGTCATCGCCGGTCGCGGCCGGCGCCTCGGGCTCCTGACCGACGCCTCGCAGCGCTTCGAGCGCGGCGTCGACCCGGCGGGCGCCGCGCGCGCGATCGAGCGCGCCACGGCGCTGCTCGTCGCGATCGCCGGGGGAAAGCCCGGCCCGACGCAGGTCACCGAGGAGCCGGCGCACCTGCCGGTGCGCGCGCCGATCCGGCTGCGCGCGGCCACGCTCACGCGCCTGATCGGCGCGCCGGTGCCGCCCGAGCGCGCCGGCGCGATCCTCGCCGCGCTCGGCCTCGCCGTCGAGGCGGTGCCGGAGGGCTGGATCGCGACGCCGCCGTCGTGGCGCTTCGACCTCGTGCAGGAGGCGGACCTGGTCGAGGAGGTCGCGCGCGTCTACGGCTACAACGAGATCCCGCCGCTCGATGCGCCGATGCCGCAGCGCGCGAGCCCGGTGCCCGAGGGCCGCGTCACGACCGAGCGCGCGGCGCTCGCGCTCGTCGAGCGCGGCTACTACGAGGCGATCAACTACACCTTCGTCGACCCGGCGCTCGAGCGACGGCTGTTCCCGGACGTCCCGGCGCTCGCGCTCGCGAACCCGATCTCGGCGGAACTCGCCGAGATGCGCGTGTCGCTGTGGCCGGGCCTGCTCAAGGCGCTCGGCGAGAACCTCAGGCGCCAGCAGGGGCGCGTGCGCCTGTTCGAGCATGGCGCGAAGTTCATCGTGCAAGGCAATGAATTATCAGAGGTTAATTGCATCGCCGGCGTCGCCTGGGGACCCGCGCTGCCGGAGCAGTGGGGCGCCGCGCGCGTGCCGCTCGATTTCTACGACGTGAAGGCCGACGTCGAGGCGCTGCTCGCGCTCTCGGGCGATGCGGAATCGTTCGCGTTCGAGTCGGCGAGCCTGCCGTGCCTGCATCCCGGGCGCTCCGCGCGCATCGCGAAGGGCGCCGTCGCGTGCGGCTGGATCGGCGAGCTGCACCCGGAGATCGCGCGCGCGCTCGAGGTCTCGCCGGCGCCGGTGCTGTTTGAACTCGAATTGAACATAACGATGGCGGCGCGTCTGCCGCGTGCGCAGGCGCTGTCGCGTTTCCCCGCGGTGCGCCGCGATCTCGCGGTCGTCGTAGACGAAGTCTCCACTTTCAACCAGTTACGCGAATCTGTTACTGTCGCCGCGTCGAGCCTGCTGCGCGAACTCAAAGTCTTCGACGTATACCGGGGGCAGGGGATAGAAACCGGTAGAAAAAGCGTTGCTTTAGGCTTGATTTTGCAAGACAAATCAACGACCCTGACCGACGCTGACGTGGACGCCGTCATGACGGCCGTGCGCGAGCAACTCAAGAAGGACTTGGACGCGAGCTTTCGCGACTGAAGAAGAGCCCAGCGACCGATGGCACTCACCAAGGCGGAAATGGCTGAAGCGCTGTTTGACCAGCTCGGTCTCAACAAGCGCGAGGCTCGCGAGCTCGTCGACCTCTTCTTCGAGGAGGTGCGCACGGCACTGTCGCAGGGCGAGCAGGTGAAGCTGTCGGGGTTCGGCAACTTTGACCTGCGCGACAAGAACCAGCGTCCGGGCCGCAATCCCAAGACCGGCGAGGAGATCCCGATCAGCGCGCGGCGCGTCGTGACGTTCCGGCCGGGGCAGAAGCTGAAGGCGCGAGTCGAGGCGTATGCTGGAACCAAGCAATAACGCCGAGCTGCCGGCAATCCCCGGCAAGCGCTACTTCACGATCGGCGAGGTCTCGGAGCTGTGCGGCGTCAAGCCGCACGTGCTGCGCTACTGGGAGCAGGAGTTCCCGCAGCTCAAGCCCGTCAAGCGCCGCGGCAACCGTCGCTACTACCAGCGCCAGGACGTGCTCGTGATCCGCCAGATCAGGAGCCTGCTCTACGATCAGGGCTTCACGATCGGCGGCGCGCGCCAGCGCCTCGCGGGCGACGAGGCGCGCGAGGACCTGTCGCAGAGCCAGCAGATCGTGCGCCAGGTGCGCACCGAGCTCGAGGAACTGCTGAAGGCGCTGCGGCGCTGAAGCCTCGCCGCGGGCGCGGCCTTCGTCTAGAATCCCCTCTCTCTCGAACGGGCCGCGGATCGCGGCCCGGCCTCCGGTCGGGGCGTGGCGCAGCCTGGTAGCGCACTTGCATGGGGTGCAAGGGGTCGCGAGTTCAAATCTCGCCGCCCCGACCAATTTCTCTCGGTCTGTTCCGGTCAGACAGGTAACAGATCATTCTGAGGACATGGGTAACACCCTAGCCCTAAACAGGTTGGGGGCGCACTCCATTCGGCCCGGTCCCTGGCCGACGCGGCCCAGCACCCACGCCAGGAAACCGACCCGCCCGCCTCTCTCGGCGTCTGCGTCTCCGCGGCTGCCGCCGCAGGCTCAGCGCCGCGACTCGGGCGCCGGTTCCGGCGCGGGCTCGGCCGGCGGCGGCGGCGGCGACTGGCGCGCGATCAACGGCGTGAGCTCGTCGACGAGGCGTTGCTGGTCCTCGCGGTGCGGCAGGCCCAGGCGGCCGCGCTTGAGTGAGACGAACGTGCAGCGGCCGTCGGCCTCGCGCAGGCCGGTCCACGTGTAGCCAAAGTGCCCCTCCGGGGTCAGCAGCGTGAGCCCCGCGAGCGATACGAACGTCGAGGGCCGGTGCGCGTCGCTGCTCGCGAAGTACAGGCCCCGCTCCCCGACCACGAGTTCGCCCGGCGTGAGCGTCAGCGCGTCCGGCCCGCGCTCGCAGGGCCCGGTGGCGCGGACCGCGTAGGGGTGGCGCGCGACGACGGGTCCGGCTTGGTCCTTGAGCTCCGCGCCGGCGCCGAGCTCCACGGTCGCGAGCAGGCGCTCGCGGCAGCCGAAGGTCGCGCCGTCGCCACTCGTGACGCTGAAGTCCGTCTTGCGGCACTCGAACGAGCCTAGCTCGGCGCTCGTGACGGTGCCGGCGGCGTCGAAGCGCACCACCAGGCGGTCCGCGTGCGAGTGCCCGCGCGTCAGCGTGAATCCGCCCACCTGGCCGCCGCCGGCGGCGAGCACCAGCACGCCGGCACCGGCCGTGCGCGTCGCCCCGTAGGCGAACCAGCGCTCGTCGGGCGCCGCGACGTCGGGCTCGCCGAGCTCGAGCAGCACCTCGACGCGGCGCGTCTCACCGACCACGATCCGCTCCGGCACGCGGCCGGGGAGGTTGGCGCGGCTCTCGGCGTCGAGGCGCTCGTGCCGCCAGATGGGCAGGACGCAGCCGCCG
>JAFEDP010000348.1 GCA_018241545.1 Pseudomonadota bacterium | reverse complement strand
AGCGCCGTCGACGGCGGCCAGGGCGTCGAGGAGGTAGTTCACGTTGAACCCGACCTCGAATTCCTCGCCCTGGTAGACGACCTCGACCTCCTCCTCCGCCTCTTCCTGCTCCGGATTGTGGGCGGTGAGCAGGACCATGTTCTGCTTCAGCGCGAGACGGATGCCGCGGTACTTTTCATTCGCCAGGATTGAGGTCCGCTGCAGCGCGCGGCGCAGCGCCTCGCGATCGGCCTTGACGATGCGCGGAGGCGAGGCCGGGATGACCCGTCCGTACTCCGGGAACCGGCCATCAACGAGCTTCGAAGTGAACCGAATGTCGCCGATCGTGACGCGAATGTGATTGCTTCCGACCTCGACGGACACGGCCCCTTCGTTGCCGATCAGGCGCTGCAGTTCCAGGACACCCTTGCGCGGCACGATCACCTGGTGCTGGCCCGACTTCGTGACGAGCTCCATTTCGCACAAAGCCAGACGATGACCGTCAGTCGCGACCGTTCGCAGCATCTTCCCATCTGATTCCAGCAACATGCCGTTCAGGTAGTAGCGCACGTCCTGCTGCGCCATCGAAAAATGCGTCTTGTCGATGAGGCGCTTGAGCGCGGGCTGGTCGACCTGGAACGAGAGCTGCGGGTTGATCTCCTCGACCGCCGGGAACTCCGCCGCCGGCAGCGTCGTGAGCGTGAACCGGCTCTTGCCGGCGCGCACCACGGCCTTCTCGCCCTCGATCGCGAAGGTGACGCTGACCTTGTCCGGCAGCGCGCGGACGATGTCGAGCAGCTTGCGACCGGGCACGGTGATGTCACCGGCCTGCTGCACGGCGACCTCGCCGCCCGCGACCAGCTCGACCTCGAGGTCGGTCGCCGTCACCGCCAGCCGGCCGTTCTTCGCCGACAGCAGCACGTTCGCCAGGATCGGCATCGTCTGGCGCCGCTCGACGACGCCGATCACCGCCTGCAGGGGCTCGAGGATCCGCTCGCGCTCGCTCGTGAATTTCATCGCTGCACCTTCGCGGGCGGCGTCAGCGCGCCGGCCCTTCTGTATCTATCTTCTCTTCTTGAGTCCGGAAACCAGATAACTGCTATTGCAGTTAGGCCGGCCCCTCGCCGTGGA
Organism: Pseudomonadota bacterium; assembly: GCA_018241545.1. Lineage (GTDB taxonomy): Bacteria > Pseudomonadota > Gammaproteobacteria > Steroidobacterales > Steroidobacteraceae > CAIKZZ01. The sequence continues at coordinate 2,545 of JAFEDP010000348.1, read as the reverse complement.
TAACCGGAAAAATCCCTTCCCCTGTGGCGCCTTGCGTCCGCGCAAAGCCTCTGGGCCAAGCGCCGGCAAGCCGCGTACACGTTGTGGGAGTCGTGTGGATATCTTGCCACGGTTTTTAGCCGCCGCGACGCTCCACACGTTGTCCACATCATCCGGTCAGCGTTCTCAACAGGTTCGAGAAGTCCTCGCCGAGGCGCCGCTCCGACTCCCGCAGTTCCTTCACGCGCTTGCAGGCGTGCAGCACCGTCGTGTGGTCGCGGCCGCCGAAGGCGTCGCCGATCTCCGGCAGGGAGTGGTTGGTCAGTTCCTTGGCGAGCGCCATCGCCACCTGCCGCGGGCGGGCCACCGAGCGGCTGCGCCGCTTCGAGAGCAGGTCCGCCACCCGGATCTTGTAGTACTCCGCCACCGTCTTCTGGATGTTCTCGACGGTGACCAGCTTTTCCTGCAGCGCCAGGAGGTCGCGCAGCGCCTCCTTGGCGAAGTCGAGCGTGATCGGCCGGCCGGTGAACTGGGCATTCGCCGCCACGCGCCTGAGCGCGCCCTCGAGCTCGCGCACGTTGGAGCGGATCCGCTTGGCGATGAAGAACGCCACTTCCTCCGGCAGTTCGACCTGGGCGCCCTGCGCCTTGCTCATCAGGATCGCGACGCAGGTCTCGAGCTCCGGCGGGTCGATCGAGACCGTCAGTCCCCAGCCGAAGCGCGACTTCAGCCGCTCCTCGAGGCCCTGGACCTCCTTGGGATAGCGGTCGCAGGTCAGGATCACCTGCTGCTGGCCCTCGAGCAGCGCGTTGAAGGTGTGGAAGAACTCCTCCTGCGAGCGCTCCTTGCCGGCGAAGAACTGGATGTCGTCGATCAGCAGCGCATCGAGCGTGCGGTAGGCCTGCTTGAAGTCGGCGATGGTGTTGTGCTGCAGCGCCCGGACCATGTCGCCCACGAAGCGCTCGGAGTGCACGTACGCGACGCGGGCGTCGGGACGGCGCGCCTTCATCGCGTTCGCGACCGCGTGCATGAGGTGCGTCTTGCCAAGGCCCACGCCGCCGTAGATGAACAGCGGGTTGTAGGCGCGGCCCGGGTTGTCGGCGACCTGGCGCGCGGCGGCCTTGGCGAGCTGGTTGCTCTTGCCCTCGACGAAGGTGTCGAAGGTGAACTCCGGGTTGATGCGACCGCCGCTGACGACCGGTCCCGGCCGGACCGGACGGGCGAGCGCCGGAGCGGCGGCCGGCTCCGCCGTCGTGGCCGCGGCCGCCGGGCGCGAGCCGACCTCCACCAGCACCTGCGGCGCGTGGCCGAGGCCATCGGAATCGTCGCGCAGCAGTTCGCCGATCCGCTCGTAGATGTTCTGGCGGACCCACTCGACCACGAAGCGGTTCGGCGCGAGCAGGCGCAGCACGCCGTCCGCCTCCACCGCCTGCAGCGGCCGGACCCAGACGTTGAAGAGCTGCTCGGGGACCTCGGCCTCGAGCCTCTCCAGGCAGCGGTTCCAGCGTGTGGCCTGGGCGTGCATCCGCTCCCCGAGAGCGCCGTGGTCTTAAAAAAGGGGCAGGGAGTCTATACCGGCGTCAGGCGCCGACCAATGCTTCTTATCCACAGGCCGCCGTTGACAACCCCGGTTCCCCGCCGTACAGTGCGCGGCTCTCGCCGATCTGGCATCCCACTGTTTTTCGGACGATTTTCCCATGGCGACCAAGCGCACTTACCAGCCGAGCAAGGTCAAGCGAGCCCGCACGCACGGCTTCCGTGCGCGCATGGCCGACAAGAAGGGACGCCAGGTCCTGGCGCGTCGCCGCGCGAAGGGCCGCAAGCGCCTCATCCCCTGAGGCCGGCGGCTGACCGCCGGCGCGCGGCGTCCCGCCCTCGGTCGCCGTGACCGGACCCTTCCGCTTCCGTCCCTGTCACCGGCTGCTCGCCGCGGCCGACTTCGACCGCGTGTACAAGCAGGGCCGCCGCGCCGGAGACGGCCTGTTCGCGGTCAATGCCCTCGCCAATGAACGCGGCGTCGCGCGCCTCGGCATGTCGGTGAGCGCCCGCACCGTCGGCAACGCCGTGTGCCGCAACCGGGTGCGGCGGATCATCCGCGAGGTCTTCCGCCACGAGCGCCCGGCGCTGCCGGCGCTGGACTTCGTGGTCACGAGCCGGCCGGGTGCGCGCGATGCGGACCGCCCGGCGATCGCGACGAGCCTCACGCGCCTGTTTGCGGAGGCGAGCCGCAAGCTCGCCGCCCAGCGGCATTGACGGGAGAGCCGATGCCGAACCCGACCGCCGCCCCCGGCCGCCCGCTGCTGACGCGCCTCGTGCGCGCGCCGATCCACGCCTACCGCTACCTCGTGAGCCCGCTGCTCGGGCCGCGCTGCCGCTTCTACCCGAGCTGCTCGGCCTACGCGCTCGAGGCGGTGGACACGCACGGCCCGCTGCGCGGCCTTTGGCTCGCGTTGCGCCGCCTCGCCCGCTGCCACCCCTGGCACCCGGGCGGCTACGATCCCGTCCCCGCGCGCGCGCCGCGCTGCGCGGACCCCGACTGCAAGAGCCCGCTGCATGGATAACCAAC
>JAFEDP010000347.1 GCA_018241545.1 Pseudomonadota bacterium | reverse complement strand
CGGCGTTGAACTCGGCCGTGCCCGGCCGGGCGCCGCCGAAGTGGTGGAAGGCGACCACCGGCGTGCCGTAGATCCACAGCACGAAGAACCCGCACCAGGTGAAGAACTGGATCAGCGCCAGGCGCCGCATCACCGGCGGCATCGCGACGAGGTCCGCCAGCAGCTCGGTGAGCGGCGGAGCCGCCGGCGCCGGCGGCTCCGCCGCGGCGCCGGCGTAGCGGGCGAGCGCCTCGGGCGGGTACTCGCGCGTGGTGACGACCGTCCACAGCACCGCGACGAAGATCGAGGCCGCGCCGACGTAGAAGGCGACCCGCACATTGTCGGGGACGACGCCGAGCGGCGCGTCGGCGGCGATCCCGAGCACGTGCGCGAACAGCCAGGGCGCCGCCGAGGCGGCGAGCGCCCCGGCGCCGATGAAGATCGTCTGCACCGCGTAGCCGGTGGTGCGCTGCTCCTCCGGCAGCATGTCGCCGACGAAGGCGCGGAACGGCTCCATCGACACGTTGAGCGAGATGTCGAGCAGCCAGAACGCGACGACCGCGAGCCACAGGGCGCCTGCGTTCGGCAGCAGCACGAGCGCGAGCGCCGCGGTGAGCGCGCCGGTCAGGAAGTACGGACGCCGCCGCCCGAGGCGCCCCCAGGTCCGGTCGCTGAGGTAGCCCACGATCGGCTGCACCAGGAGCCCGGTCATCGGGCCCGCGATCCACAGGATCGGCAGCGCGTCGATCGAGGCACCGAGCGTCTGGAAGATCCGGCTGATGAACGCCGTCTGCAGCGCGAAGGCCGTCTGGATGCCGAAGAACCCGAACGACAGGTTGCCGATCGCGGCGAGCCCGAGCCGCGGCTTGCCGGGCGCGGCGCCCGCGACGGCGTCTTGAGTGTGCACCAGCCCTGTCCTCTGCGGGTCCCGCCCGCGCCCCCCCGGGACGGGCGAGTATGAGGGCAGCGGGGCGCCGCGGGCCATCCTCGCCGCAGCGCTTGACCGCGCCGGCGGCGCTGGCTTTACTTCGGCCGCCGTGCCGGGGGGAGAACGACGTGGGTGAGTGGAGCCGTCGCGCCGCGGGACTCGTGCTGCTGCTCGCGTGGGCGGCCTGCGCCGCCGCGCCGGCGCCGATCGAGCGCATCGACCCGCCCTCGTGGTGGGTCGGGTTCGAGTCGCGCACGCTCGAGCTCATGGTGCACGGGCCGGGCGCGGCGGCGCTCGCCGCCTCGGTGGACTACCCGGGCGTGCGCCTCGTGCGCACGACGCGCGCGGACAGCCCCAACTACCTGTTCCTCGACCTCGAGATCGACCCCGGCGCCGCGCCCGGGCGCGTGCCGCTGACCTTCCGCCGCGGCGGGCGCGTCGTCGCGCGCCACGCCTACCCGCTCGAGGCCCGCCGGCCCGGCTCGCGCGAGCGCCAGGGCTTCGACACGCGCGACGTGATCTACCTCGTGATGCCCGACCGCTTCGCGAACGGCGACCCCTCCAACGACCAGCCGCCCGGGACGCTCGATCACGTCGACCGGCGCGACGGCGGCGCGCGCCACGGCGGCGATCTCGCCGGCATCGCCGCGCACCTCGACTACCTCGAGCGGCTCGGCGTCACGCAGCTGTGGCTGACGCCCGTCGTCGAGAACGCGCAGCCCGCGTTCAGCTACCACGGCTACGCGATCACCGACCACTACCGCATCGACCCGCGCTACGGGCGCAACGAGGACTACCGCGAGCTCGCGCGGGCCGCGCGGGAGCGCGGCATCGGCCTGATCGCCGACATCGTCGTCAACCACATCGGCTCGCAGCACTGGTGGATGCGCGACCTGCCGGCGCGCGACTGGCTGAGCACCGCCGACCCGCGCGTGCGCACCAACCACCACCACTCGACCGTCCAGGACCCGTACGCGGCCGAGGTCGACCGGCGCCAGTACATCGACGGCTGGTTCTCGGACACCATGCCCGACCTGCACCCGATGAACCCGCAGCTCGGCACCTACCTCGTGCAGAACGCGATCTGGTGGATCGAGTACGCCGATCTCTCGGGCCTGCGCATCGACACCTACTCCTACAGCGACAAGCGCTTCATGGCCGACTTCACCGGCCGCGTGCGGCGCGAGTACCCGCGGCTCAACCTGGTCGGCGAGGAATGGCGCAACGACCCCGCGCTGGTTGCGTACTGGCAGGCCGGCAAGTCGAACCCGGATGGCTACGTGTCGAACCTGCCGAGCCTGATGGACTTCCCGCTGCAGGCGGCGCTGCTCGGCGGCCTCAGGGATCCGGATCGCTGGAACTCGGGCCTGCCGGCGCTCTACGAGCGGCTCGCCGAGGACTTCCTCTACCCGGACCCGCGCCACCTCGTGATCTTCGCCGACAATCACGACACCGACCGCCTGTTCCTCGAGGTCGGGCGCGACGAGGCGCTGTGGCGCATGGCGATGGCCTGGGTCGCGACGATGCGCGGCATCCCGCAGATCCTCTACGGCACCGAGCTGCTGATGGCCAACGACCGTCCCGGCGACGACGGCGACAAGCGCCGCGACTTCCCGGGCGGCTGGCCCGGCGACGCGGCCGACGGCTTCACCGGCCGCGGCCTCGAGCCGCGCGCGGCCGCGGCGCAGGCCTACCTGCGCACGCTGCTCAACTGGCGGCGGGGCGCGCCGGCCGTGCACGCGGGCACGCTGCGCCACTACGCGCCCGAGGACGGCGTGTACGTCTACTTCCGCGCGCTGGCCGGCGAGACCGTGATGGTGGCGCTCAACAAGGCCGACGCCGAGCGGCGCCTGGCACTCGCGCGCTTCCGCGAGAGCCTGCCGGGCCCGGTGGTCGGCCGCGACGTCGTGAGCGGCGCCGCCGTCGAGCTCAACGACTCGCTGACGCTGCCGGCGCGCTCGGCGACCGTCATCGACATCCGCTGAGGCCGCCCGTGCACCGTACCGCGATTCTGCTCCTGTACCTGCTGCTCGCGCCCGTGGCCGGTGCGGCACCGGCCGCCGGCGACGGCGTCGGGGCCGGCGGCCGCTTCGTCCGCTACGACGCGTTCGCCTCGGCGTTCGTGCCCGCGCGCAGCGTCGTCGTCTGGCTGCCCGAGGGCTACGACGCCGGCAGCGAGCGCTACGCGGTGCTCTACCTGCACGACGGCCGCAACCTCTTCGACCCGGCGACGTCGATGGGCCACGAGCCCTGGGCGGTCGACGCCCGGCTCGCGGCCCTGCTGCGCGCGGGCACGGTGCGCCCGACGATCGTGGTCGGCATCGACAACGCGGGCGCCGACCGCTGGCGCGAGTACGCGCCGGCGGCGGCGGTCGCGGCGCTCGACCCCGAGCGGCGCGCGCAGGCGCTGCGCGCCGCGGGCGGCGAGCCCCGCTCGGAGGAGTACCTGCGCTTCCTGGTCGAGGAGCTCAAGCCCTTCGTCGATGCGCACTTCCGGACGCGGCCGGGGCGCGACGACACGTTCATCATGGGCTCGAGCATGGGCGGGCTGATCTCGCTCTACGCGATCAGCCGCTACCCGGACGTGTTCGGCGGCGCGGGCTGCCTGTCGACGCACTGGCCGCTCGGGCCGGTGGACTTCAAGCGCGCGCCGGGCGCCGACCCCGAGCTCGACCGCGTCGCCGCCGGTTACCTCGACTGGCTGGCGACCCACCTGCCCGCGCCCGGCGACCACCGCCTCTACTTCGACCACGGTACG
>JAFEDP010000346.1 GCA_018241545.1 Pseudomonadota bacterium | reverse complement strand
GGAACTCGAGAAGCGCGTGTTTGCCGACCGCGCCGAGTACCTCGGCGACCCGGACTTCTATCCGGTGCCGGTGGCACGCCTCACGGACGATGCCTACCTCGTGGCGCGGGCACGCACCATCAGCGTCGACCGGCCGACCGCGACCGAGGCGGTGGTGGGCGGCCTCAATGAACACCACGACACGACCCATTTCTCGGTGGTCGACGCCGCCGGCAACGCGGTTTCCAACACGTTTACGCTCAATGACGACTTCGGCAACGGGGTCGTCGTGCGGGGTGCCGGGTTCCTGCTCAACAACGAGATGGACGACTTCTCGACGAAGCCCGGCACCGCGAACATCTATGGCGTCGTGGGCGGTGAGGCCAACGCGATCGCCCCCGGCAAGCGTCCGCTGTCGTCGATGACGCCGACCATCCTCACGCGCGACGGGCACGTCTCGCTCATACTGGGCACGCCGGGTGGCTCCCGCATCTTCACCTCGGTGTTCCAGGTCATCTGCAACTGGCACGACTTCGCGATGCCGCTGCCAGAAGCGGTCGCCGCCGCCCGCTTCCACCACCAGCTACTACCGCCGAACCTGATCTACGAGGAGCCCTACCGGCTGCTCGAGCCGGCCACGGTCCAGGCACTCGAGGCCCGCGGCTACCGGGTGGAGGACCAGGGCTGGAACGGCGACATCGCGGCGATCGAGATGGGTCCGCACGGGGCCGTCGCCGCGGCAGACCCGCGCGGCATCGGCGTCGGGCGCGTCGTCGAGTAGCGCGGCGCCGCGGAACCGGCGGACGCGCGGCAGTCGAGGCGTCGATCGATTCCTAGAGCTGGCCGCTCGATGCGGCGAGCTTCTGGATCAGCGCATTCATCGCCGTGGCGTCGAGCCCGGACAGGTTGCCAGCCGATCCGAGGAAGGCCGTCATGGCCGTCGCCAGGCCGCTTGTGCCGGCGGCCGGCGACATCATGCCGCCGGACCCCATCATGCCGCCGCCCATCGAGATCTGGTTGCCGCCGTCCTTGCCATCCATCAGGCCGTCGGACGCGTCGCTCATCAACGCCGTAACGAACGCTGACGAACCGTTCATGCCGAGCGTCCTGGCCGACTCCGACATCGCGGCGATCGCCAGCCCGAAGTCCTGCTGATCTATCGTCGCGCCGGCGCCCGAGCCGGCGACGAGCGGATTCATCGGCGACGTATGCAGGATATCGCTGACGACGAAGTAGGCACCGACACCGGAGTTGGCCGTGCCGATGTTCGCGTCGGTCATGCCACCGGCCATGCCGGCCGCGAACGCCTGCGCCATCGCGCTCAGCGGCGTGATCCAGATGCCGGCGGTCGTCGCGCCGCTGGCCACGGTCGCGACCACCGCCGTCATTGCATCGGACGCACCCATCGTCATCGTCGTGCCGGTCGCCTCGTCGCGGTACGCGCCGCCAGTCACCCGCAGCATCACGGGACCCGAGTAGCTGCCGATCGACATCGAGAAGGCGCCCTGCGCGGTGAGAGAGGTACTTGCGAGCTGCGCGCCCCTGAGACCGCCGGTGACGGCGTACGCGGTGACCGTTCCCTGGCTCATCGGACCGAAGAAGGCCGTGCCGCTCATCATGCCATTGACGGTCGACCCGGTGCCGCTGCCGCCGCCCATCATCGACCCGCTCGATCCGTTCAGGAAGTTCATGAGGCCGGCCATCATCGTCGTCGAGACGCCGGACTGGTTCGCCGTCGACGTGATGAACGCGAGCATCGCCGCGCCCAGGCCCGCGGTGCCGCAGTTCGAGGGCATCGACGTTCCCATGCCCATGCCGCCCATCATCACGGCGTTGCCGAACATCTTGCCGTCGAGGACGCCGTCCGCGGCGTCGCTCATCATGGCGGTGACCAGCGCCGAGGACGTCGCCATGCCCAGCGTTCTGGCGAGCTCGGACATCGCGGCCAGCGTCATGCCGTAATTGATCGCGTCCGGGCTGCCGCTGCCGGAGCCGGAGACGAGCGGATTCATCGGCATCGTCGTCAGGATGTCGCTGACCATGAAGTAGGCGCCGACGCTGGAGTTGGCCGTCGCGATGTTCGCATCGCTCATCCCGCCGGTCATGTGCGCCGCCATCGCCTGCGCCATCGAGGTCAGGGGCGTGAGCTGGATTCCGCTGGTCGTGGATCCGGCCGCGACGGACGGCATCACCGCCGTCAGCACGTCGCCGGCGCGCATCGACATCATCGTGCCAGTGGCCTCGTCCGTGTAGCTGCCGCCGGACAGCTGCAGCATCACCGCACCCGCGTAGGAACCGATCGCGATGCTGTAGTGACCCGAGGCGTCGGTCGAGGCCGTCCCGATCGGCGCACCCATCGTACCGTCTGCGACCGCGTAGGCCGTGACCGTTGCACCGCTCACCGGCCCCTTGACTGCTGTGCCGCTGATCGTGCCCTGCACGGGCGGTGGCGGCGTCACTGCACTGGAGGCGCTCGATCCACCGCCACCGCATCCGGCGATGGCGACCGCACTGACGAGGAGGATCGTGGCACGGCGGAGCCGAGAGCGCAGGGTGCTGTGCATGGGAGCGTCCCAATGGCCGCCGGCCGCCGCACGGGCCGGGCGGGGTGAATCCCCGGCGGGACGTTACCCGGCATCCGCACCCGGCGGCATCGCGAGTGGCCGCGCTCCTATCGGTACTTACAACAGCGGGGGACCTCTCCTCGGGAGACGCGACACCCTGTGCGCCCGCCCTCCCCTACCGGGCCGGCCGTCCGGGCCACTTCAAGCGCTCGCACACCGAACCCCGGGGCGGCACCGTCGCCACGTCGAGCGCGTGATTCGACGGGGTGCGTGACCGGCGATCCGCGGCGTCGATGCGCCACGCACCGGCGCGGCCGGGCGCGCCCGGCTGCAAGGCGCGCGGGACCCTAGCGGCGGTAGACGACCCGTCCGTCCAGGAGGGTCATGTCGACGCGCATGCGGTGCAACTGCTCGACGGGCATCGTGACCGGATCCTGGTCGACGACCACGAGGTCGGCGCGGCGCCCGACGGTGAGCGCGCCCACGCTCGCCTCCTGGTAGACCTGGTACGCCGCGCCCGCCGTCCGCGCCTCGAGGAGGCTCGGCACGTCGAGCGTGTAGTACGGGAGCATCGCCTGCCGGTTCGGACCCCCGGGATCCTTCGCGGTTGCCCCCGCCTCCATGTCGCTCCAGGGGTTCTCGTCGGTATAGAACCAGTCGCTTCCCGCGGCGATGCGCGCACCGGCATCGCGGATCGCTCGATAAGGCATCGCGCGCCCTCCGAGCCACGGACCGAGCGGGCCGGCTGCCGTGCTGCGTGCGTAGTCGTATCCGGGCGGGCCGCCAAACGCGGCCGGCGCCAGCCAGCCTTCCTGCAGGTTGGCCATGACGCCGAGCCTGCGGAGGCGCGGCATGTCCTGCTCATCGATCCAGCACAGGTGGGTCAGCGTGTGCCGCAGCGTGGTGCGCGGCTGCACTCGCCGCGCGGCCTCGATCGCGTCGAGGACCTGGCGGGCCGCCCCGTCGCCGATCACGTGGACGAACACGGCGAGGTCGTTCTGCTCCGCGAGCCGCACGAGCTCGGTCATCTGCTCGTCGGTGTAGTACCCCGGCGTCTTCGTGCCCGGCACGCCATCGTGGTTGAGGTAGCTCGCCATCCCGACCTCACCGTTGCCGTCAGCCA
>JAFEDP010000345.1 GCA_018241545.1 Pseudomonadota bacterium | reverse complement strand
CACGAGCGGCCGCGGCAGGAACACCGGGTCGACCGCCCCCGCGAGCGCCGCGCGCACGTCGCCCGCCGTGAGCCCCGGTGCGACGACGAGCGCCGCGAGCCGCCGCACCAGGCCGGGCGCCGCCGCCTCGGGCTGGAACACGACCGCATCGACGACTCCCGGGACGCGCAGCAGCCGCTGCGTGAGGTCGGCGAGCGAGGCGCGCTTGCCGGCCACGTCCACGAGGTCGGCGCTGCGCCCGAGCAGGCGGAAGCGGCCGTCGGGCAGCGTCTCGATCCGGTCCTGCAGGCGCTCCGGGCGCGCGAACCAGGGCGTCTCGACCCGCGTCGCCGCCTCCTCCGCGGTGAAGCGCACGCCGGGGTAGGGCGACCAGTCGGGCTCCACCGCCGTGCGTCGCGCTCCGAGGATGCAGGTCTCGGTCGACCCGAACATCTCCACCAGCACGCCGCCGGTGGCGCGCTCGACCGCGGCGGCGAGCTCGGCGTCGAGCGGCGCGGTCGCCGACACCGTCACCTCGACCCGCGGCAGCGCGAGGCCCGCCGCGACGATCGCGCGCAGGTGCGCGGGCGTGCTGACGAGCACGCGCGGCGCCGGCAGCGCCGCGAGCGCCGCCGCGACCTCGGCGGGCAGCAGCGGGCGCGCGCAGGCGAGGCCGAAGTCCTCGAGCAGCGGCAGCAGCACCGTGAGCTCCATGCCGTACATGTGCTGCGAGGGCACGGTGCCGAGGATCCACGGTCGCGCGCCGCGCGCGGCGGCGGGGAGCGCCGCGCGGATCGCCGCGGCGTTGTGATGGGTGCTCGCCGCGACCGTGCCCCACACCTTCTCGTGGCGACTCGGCGTGCCGGTGCTGCCCGAGGTGAAGCCGATCATCGCGACGTGGCCGGCGGCGACGGCAGGCGCCGTGCCGCTGCCGCCGCGTCCGGCGTGCGCCACTCCCGCGTCGTCGAGCGTGCGGCTGGCGGGATGGAGCGCGCGCACGGCCGCGACCGCCTCCGGCGCCCGCGAGGCGGGCAGCAGCGTGGTCGCCCCCGCGCCGAGCGCGCCGACGTAGGCGGCGAGGAACGCGCCGCGTTCCTCGCAGAGGTTGACGACCGGGCGCGCGTCGCCGAGCGCGGCCGTGACCGTGGCGGCCCGGCCGAGGAACTCGCCCACCGGCACCACCCGGCCGTGGTCGAGCAGCAGCGGCGCCGCCGGGTCCCGACCCGCGAGCGGCGCCGGCGCGGGCTGCGCGCTCATGGAGCGGCCGTCGCCCGCCTCAGGTCTTGGTGCGCACCATCTCGACGTTGATCGCCTGCTGCAGCAGCGTCAGCCAGCGATTGAAGTTGCGGTGGATCAGGCGCTTGTCCGGGTTCCAGTCGAGGCCCTGGCTGTCGGCGTACTTGATCGACAGCGTCGTCGTGGTGAACGTGACGTCGATCTCGGCGCGGTAGTCGGGGCGCGTCAGCACCGCGTGCACGTGGCCGGGGCCCTGCGCGGTCGGCACCCAGCCCTTGGTCACGCAGCCGGCCATCACCGCGCTCTGGACCTCCTCGAGCTTGCCGGGCGCGTTGTTCTGCCACACCAGCGGGGCGTCGATGATCTCCACGAGCGGGATCGGGCGGCCCCCGGCCAGCGCCGGCAGTGCGGCGAGCGACAGCAAGAGGGCGGCGAGGGCGGCGACGGGCGTACGCATGACGAGTGCTCCTTTACTCGGTAGGTCGCGGGCTCAGCGCTCGAGCCGGCGGAACACCAGCGAGGTGTTGACGCCGCCGAACGCGAAGTTGTTGTTCACCGCGTACTCGGTCGCGATCTCGCGGCCGGGGCCGGTGATGTAGTCGAGCTCGCCGCAGCGCGCGTCGACGTGCTCGAGGTTGATCGTCGGCGGGAACCAGCCGCGCCGCAGGCCCTCGATCGTGATCCAGGACTCGAGCGCGCCGCAGGCGCCCATGGTGTGGCCGAGGTAGCTCTTCTGCGAGCTGATCGGCATGCGCGCGCCGAACACGCGGTGGGTCGCCTGGGTCTCGGCGATGTCGCCGTGCTCGGTCGCGGTGCCGTGGCCGTTGACGTAGCCGACCCGCGCGGGCGCGATGCCGGCGTCCGCGAGCGCCATCTCCATCACCCGCTGCATCGTCTCGGCGCGCGGCCGGGTCACGTGCGTGCCGTCGGAGTTGGTGGCATAGCCGGCGACCTCGGCGTAGATGCGCGCGCCGCGGCGCTCGGCGCTCTCGAGGCTCTCGAGCACGAGCATGCACGCGCCCTCGCCGACCACCAGGCCGTCGCGGTCGCGGTCGTAGGGCTGCGGGGTGCGCTCGGGCGTGTCGTTGCGCCGGCTGGTGGCATACAGCAGGTCGAAGGCCATCGCCTGGCTCGGGCACAGCTCCTCGGCGCCGCCGGCCAGCATCATCTGCTGGCGCCCGTAGCGGATCGCCTCGTACGAGTAGCCGATCGCCTGGCTGCCCGAGGTGCAGGCGCTCGAGGTCGGGATGATGCGGCCGGTGAGCCCGAGGAAGATGCCGATGTTGGCCGCGGTCGTGTGCGGCATCATGCGCACGTAGGAGTTCGCGTTCAGGCCCTCCGAGCGGCCGCTCGTCAGCATGTCGGCGAAGTCCTTGATGTCGGCGGTGCTGCCGACCGAGGAGCCGCAGGCGACGCCCATGCGCCCGTCGCGCAGCGACTCGTCGGCGACCAGGCCGGCGTCGGCGAGCGCGAGCTCGGCGCTCCTGACCGCGAGCTGCGACACCCGGCCCATGCTGCGCAGCTGCTTGCGGGTCCAGTGCGCCGGCGGCGCGAAGCCGGCGACCGGCGCCGCGAGCCGCGTGCCCATCTCGACGAAGCGCTCCCACTCGGCCATGTAGCGCACCGCGTTGCGCCCGGCGCGCAGGCCGGCCTCGATCGACGCCCAGTCGGCGCCGAGCGCGCTGACGCCGCCGATGCCGGTGACGACGACGCGGCTCATCAGCACAGCCCGCCGTTGACCGCGATGACCTGGCGCGTGATGTAGCCGGCGTCGCTGCTCATCAGGAACGCGACCGCGGCGGCGACCTCCTCGGGCCGCCCCATGCGCTCGGCCGGGATCATCTTGAGGATCTCCTCGACCGGGACGTGCCCCTCGACCATGTCGGTGTCGATCAGCCCCGGTGCGACGCAGTTTACCGTGATGCGCCGCTTGGCGAGCTCGACCGCGAGCGCCTTGGCCGCGCCGATCACGCCGGCCTTGGCCGCGCTGTAGTTGACCTGGCCGCGATTGCCGATCAGCCCGGACACGGAGGCCATCGCCACGATGCGGCCGGGCGCGCGCCGCCGCACCATCGGCATCACGAGCGGCTGCAGCACGTTGTAGAACCCGTCGAGGTTGCAGCGGAGCACGCGGTCCCAGGCCTCGCCGTCCATCGCCGGGAACGCGGTGTCGTGCGTCACGCCGGCGTTGCACACCACGCCGTAGTACGCGCCGTGCGCCTCGACGTCGGCGCCGAGCGCCGCCGCCGCCGCCGCCCGGTCGGCGACGTCGAAGCTGAGCACGCGCGCGACGCGCCCGAGCGCGCGCACCTCGGCGGCCACCGCCTCGGCCTCGGCCACGCGGCTGCGACAGTGCAGCACGAGGTCGTAGCCGTCGCGCGCCAGGCGCTGCGCGATCGCCCGCCCGATGCCGCGGCTCGAGCCGGTGACGAGCACCGTGTCGGTCATGGTTCC
>JAFEDP010000344.1 GCA_018241545.1 Pseudomonadota bacterium | reverse complement strand
CGCGGCGCTCACGAGGCCGCGCTCGTCGAGCAGCCGCTCGAGCCCGCGCAGCCAGCGCCCGAAGTAGGGCAGCGAGGCGTAGTCGGGCAGCGTCTCGCGCGCGGCGCGCGACATGTCGAGGTTCCAGGCGCCGCTCGCACCCATCGCGAGCGTGAGCCCGTGGACGCGCGCCTCCCAGCGCGCGTGGAACGGCGGGCCGGCGTCGGCGGCGTCGACGGCGTCGACGCGCTCGCGGCACGGCGTGCCGCCCAAGTCGGCGTGCGAGACGTAGCTCATGGCACCCGCGCGAGCCCGGTGCCGATCATCGAGTCGCGGGTCACGAGCGCGGCGAGGGCCGCCTCGTCGAGCCCCTCGGTGCCCGGCGGGCGGCGCGGGATCACGAGGTAGCGGATCTCGGCGGTCGAGTCGCACACGCGGATCTCGGTCTCGGGCGGGAGCGCGACGCCGAAGTCGGCGAGCACGCCGCGCGGGTCGCGCACCGCGCGGGCGCGGTAGGCGGCGCTCTTGTACCAGGCCGGCGGCAGGCCGAGCACCGACCAGGGGTAGCAGCTGCACAGCGTGCACACGACGAGGTGGTGGCGCGCGGCGGTGTTCTCGAGCGCGACCAGGTGCTCGCCCTGGCGGCCGTGGTAGCCGAGCGCGGCGACCGCGGCGGTCGCGTCCTCGAGCAGCCACGCCCGGAACCGCGGGTCCAGCCACGCGCGCGCCACCACGCGCGCGCCGTTGCGCGGGCCGACCTGGGTCTCGTAGGTGTCGATCAGCGCATCGAGCGCCGCCGGGTCGACGTAGCCCTTGGCGGTGAGGATGGACTCGAGCGCGCGCGTGCGCGCCTCCATCTCGCCGAGCTCGCTGTGGTCGTCGTGGTCCGCGTGCCCGGGAGGGTCGATCTCGCCCATGGCCGCAGTCTACTGCGCGGCGCCGCCCGCCGCCGGCGGCGGGGGCACGGCGGACGGACGGCAGGGCGGGAGGCGCCGCACCGCCCCGGCCGTGCCGGGGCGGCGCGGGCGTATCAGGGCAGGTCGGCGAGCGCGGCGAAGGTGCCCGGGGTGGTGGCGCTCTGCAGCAGCACGCCCGCGCGCGTCGTCGTGACGCCGTTGACGACCGGCTGGGTCACGCCGTTCGCGACCACGATGTCCGGGCGGCCGTCGCCGTTGACGTCGGCGATCGCGATCTCGTAGGCGCCGCCCGCCGGGTACACCGCGGCCGGCAGGTACTTGCCGGGGTGGGCCGGGTCGTGCAGCAGCACCGTCACGTGGTTGTAGGCGCCGATCACGATGTCGCGCCCGCCGGTGCCGGTGAGGTCGACGAGCTTGATCGACACCGACACGTCCTGCTGCACGATCGGGTAGGAGACCGCCGGCAGGAACGTGCCCTTGGCCGCCGGGTTCTGGATCAGCACGTTGACCGTGGGTGCGCCGCCGCCGGTCGGGCCCGGGTCGGTGATCACGAGGTCGTTGAGGCCGTCGCCGTCGACGTCCGCGATCGCGATCAGGTTGGCGCCGGCGAGGTTCTGGTTCGGCGTCTGCTGGAACAGCACGATCGGCTGCCCGAAGCTGAGCGCCGCGCCGGGTGCGCTCGTCGTCTGCATCAGGAGCTTCACGCCGCCGGCGTCGGTCAGCGCGATGTCCGCGAGGCCGTCGCCGTTGAGGTCGCCGACCGCGACGAAGTTGGCGCCGCCGCCGTAGAGCGGGATCGGGGCGGCGAACACGCCCGGGGAGCTCTGCACGAACAGCGACACGTTGAAGTCGGCCGAGACGATGTCGGCGAGGCCGTCGCCGCTGACATCCGCGATCGCGAGCTGCGAGGCGCCGGGGCTCGTCAGCACGATCGGCGCGCCGAAGGTGCCGCGCGCGCTCATGCTGCCCGGGAACACCGACACGGTGCCGTCGTCGTAGGAGGCGGTCACGAGGTCGACCGCGCCGTCGCCGTTGACGTCGGCGGCCTCGACCCACAACGGGTCGGTGCCCGCCGGCACCAGCGTCGGCGTGCCGAAGGTGCCGCCGCTGCCCAGGTAGACCTTGAGGTTGGAACTGCCCATCGTCTGGACCGGGTGCACCGTGCTGAGGCCCGCGACGTCGACCTGGCCGTCGCCGTTCAAGTCCGCGGCCGCGACCCCGTAGGAGACCTCGTACGGCGGGATGGCCGGTGCGTTGTAGCCGTGATCGCCCCAGCAGCCGGCCAAGAGGACGAGCGGCGCGGCGGCGGCGAGCGTGAGTGCCCGGCGGCGGCGCACGGGGCCACTCAGTCGGTCGGGATGGGTCATCGGGTCCTCCTGCTGCGGTGGGCGCGCTGCGTCCTGGCCGCGCGCGGGGCCTGCGCCAGTAAACGATCGGCCGCGGCCGCCGTTGACGCTCCGGGCGCTACCAGCAGGTCGTCGACTGGTCGGCGCCGGTGTTGCTGGTGGCGCGCTGCTGACCGAGGTTGTTGACCGTGTAGGTGGCGCAGTTGGTGTCCGACACCTGGTCGCCGACGGCGGTCGCGGTCAGCAGGAAGCTCGGCGGCTGGCCGGCCCCCGGCGCCGGCTGGTTCGGGTCCGGCACCGTGGCCGTCACCTGATAGTAGCCGCTGCCGACGACGACGGGGAACGCGCCGGTGTAGCCAAGTTGCGACGCGGTGCTCGAGTAGCCGTTGGTGGCGGACAGGTTGCGCTCCTCGCGGCCGGCGAGGTCGAGCAGCGCCGTCTTGGCCTCGGCGCGCCGCGACTTGTACACCTGGTTGCGGTAGCTCGCGAGCGCGATCGTGCCGAGGATGGCGACGATCACCATCGCGACCAGGAGCTCGATCAGCGTGAAGCCCCGCAGGCGGGCGCGGCGGGCGGGGGACGACGGCATCGTTCGGCTCCTCATCGCAGTTGCGCCCAGGTCAGGCGCGAGCCCTTGGCGGTCGCGAGCGGGTTGATCGGCACCACGACGCCGACGCCCGAGCTCGTCTGGGTGACGAGGAAGGTGCCGGTGGTGACGCCGCTGGTCGTGACGATCGACACCGAGCCCGTGCCCGAGAGCGCGACGCCACTGACGATCTGGCCATTGTAGTTGACGAAGTGGCCGCCGGAGTCGCCGAAGAAGGACTTGGTGAACGCGGCGCCGGTGATCGGGTTGATCGCCATCGTCCAGCCGGTCGCGTTCGCGGGCGTGCACGACCAGGCGCTCGTCTGCGGCGGGATGGTGGTGTTGACGATGAACGCGCCGACCTGCAGCACCGGGCTGTAGATGACCTGCTCGCCGCTCGCCGGCAGGTTCAGGTACCAGCCGAAGGAGGTGTTGGTGCCGGAGGTGCACTTGGCCGTGCCGTACCAGCACACCGGGTTCGAGCTCACCGCGCGGTAGCCGCTCGAGGAGGGCACGTTCGACAGCACCGTCTGCTGCGTCAGGGCCGCCAGCGAGATCGCGTGCGAGCCGGTCAGCGCGGCGTACTGGGAGGCCGACTTGAGGTTCCAGCCGGAGACGTTCCAGTCCCAGATGCCGTACAGCGCCTGCGTGCCCGAGGCGTACGAGGCGGGCGTCGTGTTGGTGAGCGGGATCTGCCGCCCGGTGCCGAAGGACACCACGATGCGCGGCGTGCCGGCGGTGGAGGCCGAGGCCGCGACCACGAGCTTGGTCGTGATCGGCTGGCCGGCCGGCGTCGTGAACAGCGGCCCCGGCGTGACCGCCCAGGCCGACGGCAGGCTCGAG
>JAFEDP010000343.1 GCA_018241545.1 Pseudomonadota bacterium | reverse complement strand
CCTGCACCGCGACCCACAGCGCACCGGTGACGCCGCCTGCCGGGCCCGACATCAGCAGGTTGACCGGGTACTCCTCGGAGGACTTCGCCGAGGCGAGGCCGCCGTCCGAGCGCAGGATGTGCAGCTTCACGTCCTTGGTCTTGCTCTTGAGCTTGGCCTGCAGGTTGTGCACGTACTTCTGCACCCGCGGCCGCACGTAGGAGTTGGCGACCGTGGTCACGGTGCGCTCGTACTCCTGCATCTCCGGCACGACCTCCGAGGACAGCGACACCGGGATGCCCGGCAGCTCCTCGCGCGCCAGCTCCTTGATGCGCTTCTCGTGCACGTCGTTGGCGTAGGCATTGACCAGCGACACCGTGAGCGCCTCGATGTGCTTGCTCTTGAGCGCCCGCAGCTGCTCGCGCAGCCGCCCCTCGTCGAGCGGCGTCACCACCTCGCCCTTGGCGCTGACGCGCTCGTGCGCCTCGATCGTGCACGCGAGCGGCGCCATCGGCAGCGACTTGTTGTAGATGACCCAGCCGCCGAGGCCGCCGGGCACGAAGCTGCGCGCGATCTGCAGCACCTGGCGGTAGCCGACCGTGGTGACGAGGCCGCAGCGCGCGCCGGTGCCGGTCAGCACGGTGTTGGTGGCGACGGTGGTGCCGTGCATCACGTGGTCGATGCGCTCGGGGTCGACCCCGGCGCGCTCGCAGACGCGCGCGATGCCGTTCAGCACGCCGATCGACTGGTCGGCCGGGGTGCTCGGCACCTTGGCGGTCCACGTCTGGCCGGTGGTCTCGTTGACGAGCAGTAGGTCGGTGAAGGTTCCGCCGACGTCGACGCCCAATCGATAGCTCATGCGTGCCCCTCGCAGTGGTCAGGCGAACTTGGGATCTGAGAATCGCTGCGGCGCGCGCCCCGCTCAGGCGATCGCGCGCGCCTTCGGGAACGAGCCGGCCTTGACGAGGGCGCCCGGCACCGCGCGGCCGAGCTCGCCCTCGAGCCAGCGGCCGGTCGCGATCAGCGCCTCCAGGTCGACGCCGGTGCGGATCCCCATGCGCGCCAGCATATAGACCAGGTCCTCGGTCGGGATATTGCCGGTGGCCGCAGGCGCGAACGGGCAGCCGCCGATGCCGCCGATGCTGGCATCGAGCACGGTGACGCCCGCCTCGACCGCGGCGTAGGCATTGGCGAGGCCGGTGTTGCGCGTGTTGTGGAAGTGGCAGCGCAGCGCGACGCCGGGCAGCGCCTCGCGCACGCGCGCGACGATCTCGGTCACCTGGCTCGGCACGCCGACGCCGATCGTGTCGGCGAGCGCGATCTCGAAGGGCTCCGCCTCGGCCACGCGCCGCGCGACCTCGACCACGCGCGCCACCGGGATCTCGCCCTCGAACGGGCAGCCGAAGGCGGTGGACACCGTCACCTGGGCGCGCAGCCCGGCGGCGCGCGCGGCGCGGGCGATGTCGAGCCAGGCGGCGATCGACTCGTCGGTGCTGACGCCCTGGTTGCGGCGGTTGAACGTGTCGCTCGTGACCACCGCCATGCCGACCTCGGTGCAGCCGGCGGCGAGCGCGCGGTCGAAGCCCTTGCGGTTGAGCACGAGGCCCACGTACTGCACGTCGGCGCGGCGCGGCAGCTGCGCGAGCACCGCCTCGGCGTCCGCCATCTGCGGCACGCGCTTGGGGTTGACGAAGCTCGCGACCTCGATGCGCCTGAGGCCCGCGGCCATCGCGCGGCCGATGAACTCGACCTTGGCGGCGGTCGGCATCACGGTCGGCTCGTTCTGCAGGCCGTCGCGCGGGCCGACCTCGACGATCTCGACGGTGGCGGGCAGGGGCGTCACGGGGTTGAGCCTCGCGCGGTCGTGGGCCGGGAATGACCCGATTGTATACACGCGCCCCCGGCTACCCAAGCCCCTTCCTTCGGTTGCTTGACCCCCACCCCCCACGATTGTATACAGCCGGGGACACGACGCTGGAAGCCGCCATGACCGACCCCGCCTTCGCGAACGGCCCCCTGTCGGACCTCAGGGTCCTCGAGCTCGGCACCCTGCTCGCGGGGCCGTTCTGCGGCCAGCTGCTCGGCGACCTCGGCGCCGAGGTCATCAAGATCGAGCCGCCGGGCCAGGGCGACCCGATGCGCGTGTGGGGCCGCCAGAAGGAGGGCGAGCCGTCGCTGTGGTGGCCGGTGGTGGCGCGCAACAAGAAGGCGATCACGCTGGACCTGCGCCAGCCGGACGGCCAGGCGCTGCTCAAGGCGCTCGTCGCGAAGGCCGACTTCGTGCTCGAGAACTTCCGGCCCGGTACCCTCGAGAAGTGGGGCCTCGGCTGGGCGGAGCTGTCGGCGATCAACCCGCGCCTGATCATGATCCGCGTCTCCGGCTTCGGGCAGAGCGGCCCGCGGGCCAAGGACCCGGGCTTCGGCGCGATCGGCGAGGCCATGGGCGGGCTGCGCTACGTGGTCGGCGACCCCTCGACGCCGCCGTCGCGCATGGGCATCAGCATCGGCGACTCGCTCGCCGCCACCTTCGCCTGCCTCGGCGCGCTGTCGGCCCTGCACTACCGCGAGCGCACCGGCCGCGGCCAGGTGGTCGACTCGGCGATCTACGAGGCGGTGCTCGCGATGATGGAATCGCTGATCACCGACTACGACCAGCGCGGCTTCATCCGCGAGCGCACCGGCGCGATCCTGCCGAACGTCGCGCCCTCGAACGTCTACCCGACCCGCGACGGCCTGGTGCTGATCGCCGCCAACCAGGACACCGTGTTCGGGCGCCTCGCGCTCGCGATGGGCGAGCCCGAGCTCGCCCGCCATCCCGACTACTCGACGCACCAGGCGCGCGGCGCCCGCCAGGCCGAGCTCGACGCGCGCGTCGGCCGCTGGACGTCGTCGCTGACGACGCGCGAGGTGCTCGAGATCCTGGCGCGCCCCGAGACCGCGGTGCCGTCGGGGCTCATCTACCGCGCCCCGGACATGCTCGAGGACCCGCACTTCCAGGCGCGCGAGGCGATCATCGAGGCGGTCCACCCGATCTTCGGCAAGCTGCGGATGCAGAACGTGGCGCCGAAGCTGTCGACGACGCCCGGCCGGGTGCGCAGCCCGGCGCCGGAGCTCGGCGAGCACAACGATCAGGTCTACCGCGGCCTGCTCGGCCTCGACGAGGCGCGCTATGCGGCGCTCAAGGCCGCCCGGGTCGTCTGATGGCGGGCGAGTCGCTGACCGACAACTACGCCCGCGGCGGCTTCCTGCAGCCGCTCGAGCCCGGACGGCGGCCGGCCCTGCTGCTGATCGACCTGGTGCAGGCCTACTTCGTCGAGGGCTCGCCGCTCTACGGCGGCGAGGGCTGCCGGGCGGCGCTCGAGGGCGCGCGCGCGCTGCTCGGCGCGGCCCGCGCCGCCGGCATCCCGGTGGTGCACACCAACGTCGCCTTCCAGAGCGGCGGGCGCGACGGCGGCGTGTTCCGGCGCAAGGTACCGGCGCTCGCGGTGTTCGAGCGCGGCGCCAACCCCGCGCTCGCGGCGTTCGCCGCGGGCGTCGAGCCCGCGGCCGGCGAGACGCTGATCACCAAGCAGTACGCGAGCGCGTTCTTCGCGACCTCGCTCGCCTCGACGCTGACGGCGCTCGGCGTCGACACGCTGCTGATCGGCGGGGTGTCCACCAGCGGCTGCGTGCGGGCGAGCGCGGTCGACTGCT
>JAFEDP010000342.1 GCA_018241545.1 Pseudomonadota bacterium | reverse complement strand
CAGGGAGGTTCGGACGCGCATGCGGGGGACCCGGACCCCGAGCTTAGCCGGTCGGCGCCGGGGCGGCAGCGCCGGGCCCAAACGACAACGCCCGGCCGGGGCCGGGCGTTGCGGGGCCGACGCGGTGGGCGTCAGCGGGCGGCCGGGGCCGCGTACTTCTTGCGAAAGCGGTCGACGCGACCGCCGGTGTCGACGATCTTCTGCTTGCCCGTGTAGAACGGGTGGCACGCCGAGCACACTTCGACCTGCAGGTCGTGGCCCAGCGTCGAGCCGGTCTGGAACGTGTTCCCGCAGCTGCAGGTCACGGTGATCGTCTTGTAGTCGGGATGGATTCCGGCCTTCATGGGAGTGCTCGGGGCGCGAGGGCAGGGAAAAGGGCCGCGCAGTATAGGGCCCGACCGGCGGGTCGGCAAGCCGCCCGCCAAGGGCCGCCTTCGCCCGCGCCGGGCCGCGCGACGGGACCGGCAAAAAACGTGTCCAGCACGGGCGGTTACGCGCGCTTGCGAGGCGAACACCTGAAGTCAGCCCTGTAACAATTTCATCCGCCGACAGGCACCGCTTTTATCCACAGTTCCTGTGGATAAGTGTGTGGACGAGATCATTACCGCAGGCGGGGAAACGCACAGAAACGCCTTTCGTGTCGTTTTGGTTAAAAAGTAAACACGTCAAAAAATACTTTTGAATCATGGCCGTAGGAAGACACTGTTGACGTTGACTGTCAGAAAAGCCGCGTTAG
The DNA here is from genome assembly GCA_018241545.1 of Pseudomonadota bacterium. Lineage (GTDB taxonomy): Bacteria > Pseudomonadota > Gammaproteobacteria > Steroidobacterales > Steroidobacteraceae > CAIKZZ01. The sequence goes on along the minus strand of JAFEDP010000342.1, from coordinate 2,942 downwards.
TGCACACAGTTGGCGGCTCTCCCCGCCGCGTGTGCACAAGTCAGGCCAGCGACCGATTCACCGACGACATAACGTTCTGTTTGTCAAGCCCCCGACGACCCCGCGCCGACCCTGCCGGGGACGACCCACAGGCGCGATTCAGGGTCCGCCGGGCAGGCCGCTCCGGGGCAGGAACAACGCCTGCAGGTCATTGAGAAAGCGCCATCCCAGCGGGCTCGGGCGGTACCGGTCGCCCGCCTCCTCCAGGAGCCCGCGCCGAAGGGCCGCCTCGACCGCGGCGGCCGCGGCGGCGAACCGCAGACCGGTCGCCGCCTCGAAGTGCGCGGCCGTGAATCCCTCCCGCAGGCGCAGCGTATTGAGGCAGTACTCGAACGGGCGCGCCTCGGGGGCCACCGGCGTGCGGGACCCGACCGGCCCGCCCCGCGCGGCCGCGGCGAGGTACTCGCGCGGCTGCTTGGGCTTCTCGGTGCGCACGATCGCCGCGCGGGCGGCGTCGGTCAGCTTGCCGTGCGCGCCCGCGCCGACGCCGAGGTAGTCGCCGAAGCGCCAGTAGTTGAGGTTGTGCCGGCACTCGGCGCCGGGGCGCGCCCACGCCGAGACCTCGTACTGCACGAGCCCAGCCGCCCCGAGCAGCGCCTCGCCGGCCGCCTGGATGGCCGCCGCGAGCTCCTCGTCCGGCAATCGCGGCGGGCGCGCGTGGAACACGGTGCCGGGCTCGAGCGTCAGCTGGTAGTAGGAGACGTGCGGCGGCGAGAGCGCGAGCGCCCGCTCGACGTCGGCGAGCGCGAGCGCCTCGGTCTGCTCGGGCAGGCCGTGCATCAGGTCGAGGTTGAAGTTGGCGAGCCCGGCCGCGGCGAGCTCGGCGGCGGCGCGGACCGTGTCCGCGGCGTCGTGGATGCGCCCGAGCAGGGCGAGCTGGCGCGCGCCGAAGCTCTGCGCGCCGAGCGACACCCGGTTGACGCCCGCCTCCCGGTACTGCGCGAAGCGCCCGTGCTCGAGCGTGCCGGGATTGGCCTCGAGCGTGACCTCGGCGCCGGCGGCGAACGGGACCCGGGCGCGGGCGCCCTCGAGGAAGGCCCCGATCCACTCCGGGTGGAACAGGCTCGGCGTGCCGCCGCCGAAGAACACGCTCTCGACGGCGCGCCCGGCGGCAAGCGGCGCGTCGGCCTCGAGGTCGGCGAGCAGCGCCGCGACGTACTCCGCCTCGGGCAGCGCGCCCTTGGCGGCGTGCGAATTGAAGTCGCAGTACGGGCACTTGCGCACGCACCACGGCAGGTGCACGTACAGCGCGAGCGGTGGCGCGATCACGGCAGCGCGCGCCAGGCGGCGAGCAGCGCCGCGAGCGCCTGGGCGCGGTGCGAGCGGCGGTTCTTCTCCGCGGCCGGGAGCTCGGCGGCGGTGCGCCCGTCCTCGAGCTCGAACAGCGGGTCGTAGCCGAAGCCGCCGGCCCCGCGCGGCACGGCCGCGATGCGCCCTTCCCAGACCCCCTCGGCGAGCAGCGGCCGGGGATCGTCGGCGGCGCGCACCAGCGCGAGCACCGCGCGGTAGCGCGCGCGCCGCGGCGGCGCGACGCCGGCGAGCGCGGCCAGGAGCTTGTCGTTGTTGGCGCGGTCGTCGGCGCCGGCGCCGGCGTAGCGCGCCGAGTACACGCCCGGCGCGCCGTGAAGCGCCTCGACCTCGAGCCCCGAGTCGTCGGCGAGCGCCGGCAGCCCGGTCGCGCGCGCCGCGTGCCGGGCCTTCAGCAGCGCATTGCCGGCGAAGCTGTCCTCGGTCTCCTCGGCTGTCACGACGCCGAGCTCGACCTGCGGGACGATCGTGGCGGCGAGCTCGCGCGCCAGCGCGCGCAGCTCCGCGAGCTTGCCCGCGTTGGCGGTCGCGACGACCAGGCGCGGCAGCGGCGCCGCCACCTCAGCCCTCGGCGAGCGCCTGCTGCTGCAGCGCGAGCAGCTCGCCGATGCCGCCGGCGGCGAGGTTCAGCAGCTGGTCGAGCTCGTGGCGGCGGAACGCGTGGCCCTCGGCGGTGCCCTGCACCTCGACGAAGGCGCCGCCGCCGTTCATGACGACGTTCATGTCGGTCTCGGCCTCCGAGTCCTCGGCGTAGTCGAGGTCGAGCACCGGCAGGCCGCCGACGATGCCGACCGAGACCGCCGCGACCTGCCCGTGCAGCGGGTTGCTGCCGAGGTCGCGGCGCCGCACGAGCGTGGCGAGCGCGTCGGCGAGCGCCACGAAGCCGCCGGTGATCGAGGCGGTGCGCGTGCCGCCGTCGGCCTGCAGCACGTCGCAGTCGATCGTGATCGTGCGCTCGCCGAGCGCCTTCATGTCGATGACCGAGCGCAGGCTGCGGCCGATGAGGCGCTGGATCTCCTGGGTGCGCCCGGTCTGCTTGCCGCGCGCCGCCTCGCGCGCGCTGCGCGTGTGGGTCGAGCGCGGCAGCATGCCGTACTCGGCGGTGATCCAGCCCTGGCCGCTGTTGCGCAGGAAGCCCGGCACGCCGTTCTCGACGGTCGCGGTGCACAGCACCCGGGTGTCGCCGAACTCCACCAGCACCGAGCCCTCGGCGTGGCGCGTGTAGCGGCGCGTGAACCGTACCGGACGGAGCTGGTCGGGCCGACGGCCGCTCGGCCGCGTGCTGCTCATCGCGGCGCCCCTCAGGCCAGCCAGCGCAGCACGGCGGCCGAGGTGTTGTCGCTGTGCGGTGCCGAGGCCTGCACCGCCCGCGCGCACAGCTCGGCGAGCACGCCGCGAAGGCTCGCGCCCGAGCGCCACGGCGCGGCGATGTCCGGGTCGCGCAGGTTGGCCCACAGGCCGTCGCTGCAGGTCAGGATCAGGTCGCCGCGCCTGAGCGGCTGGCGCCGGCCGATCGACATCTCGGTCAGCATCGGGTCGCCGCCGAGGCAGCACTCGACGAAGTTGCGCATCGGGTGTCCGTGCGCCTCGGCCTC
>JAFEDP010000341.1 GCA_018241545.1 Pseudomonadota bacterium | reverse complement strand
TTCGAGGCGGCGCTCGACGGCACGTTCAAGGCCATGTACATCCAGGGCGAGGACATCGCCCAGTCCGACCCCAACACCCAGCACGTGGTCGATGCGCTGACCTCGCTCGAGTGCCTGGTGGTGCAGGACATCTTCATGAACGAGACGGCGAAGTTCGCGCACGTCCTGCTGCCGGGCTCGTCGTTCCTGGAGAAGGACGGCACCTTCACCAACGCCGAGCGGCGCATCTCGCGCGTGCGCAAGGTGATCGAGCCGCTCGGCGGCCTCGCCGACTGGGAGGTGACGGTGCGCCTCTCGAACGCGCTCGGTTACCCGATGAGCTACTCGCACCCGTCCGAGATCATGGCCGAGATCGCGCGCCTGACGCCGACCTTCGCCGGGGTCACGTACGAGAAGATCGACCGCCTCGGCAGCATCCAGTGGCCGTGCAACGACGAGGCCCCGGAGGGCACGCCGACGATGCACGTCGGCGAGTTCGTGCGCGGCAAGGGCCGCTTCTACGTGACCGAGTACGTGCCGACGCGCGAGCGCGCCGGCCAGCGCTTCCCGCTGCTGCTGACGACGGGCCGCATCCTGACCCAGTACAACGTCGGCGCGCAGACGCGGCGCACGCACAACTCGGTCTGGCACGCCGAGGACCGGCTCGAGATCCACCCGCACGACGCCGAGCACCGCGGCATCAGCGACGGCGACTGGGTCGGCATCACGAGCCGCGCCGGCGAGACCGTGCTGCGCGCGAGCGTCACCGAGCGCGTCGCGCCGGGCGTGGTCTACACCACCTTCCACTTCCCGGAGTCCGGCGCCAACGTCGTGACCACCGAGAACTCGGACTGGGCGACCAACTGCCCCGAGTACAAGGTCACCGCGGTGCAGGTCACCAAGGTGGACAAGCCGCTCGACTGGCAGGAGCGCTACCGGCAGACCCGGGAAGCGCGCCAGCCCTCGCACAAGCACTCACCGACGACCGCGTAGACCGACGGAGCGCGCCGCTGATGGACGCCGACCACCTCGTGCACATGGTGAACGACATCGCCAGCTTCTTCGGGCCGTCGACCGGCCCGGCGCAGGCGCCGGCCGAGGTGGCCGCGCACATGAAGCGCTTCTGGGAACCGCGCATGCTGCGCCAGATCGTCGAGGTCTGGCGCGGCGGGCGCGCGCCGTTCAGCGACATCGGCCGGGCCGCGGTCGCGCTGATCGCCAAGGACGCCCCGGCCAAGGGGTAGCGCCGCGGCGCGGAACGCGCCACACTCGCGCCCGCGCGGGCCCCGGGGCCCCCGGGAGCGCGGTGCGTTGACGGCGACGAAGTCCCTGACCTGGTTCCGGCGCGCGGCGCGCGTCGGGGCGCTGCTGGCCGCGATCGTCGTCGTGGTGGGCGCCTGGGTGCGGCTCACCGACGCCGGGCTCGGCTGCCCGGACTGGCCCGGCTGCTACGGGCACGTCCACCCGGCGCAGGTGCGCGAGAGCCTTGCGAGCGCGACCGCCGCCTACCCGTCCCGGCCGTTCGACTACCAGAAGGCGATGCACGAGATGGTGCATCGCTACATCGCGAGCGCGCTCGGCCTCGTGATCGTCGGCCTCGCGGTGTTCGCGCTCCTCAACCGCCGCGACCCGCGCCAGCCGCGGGTGCTGCCGCTCGTCGCGCTCGGCGTCGTCTGCGTGCAGGGCGCGCTCGGCGCGTTCACGGTGACGCTGCTGGTGCAGCCGCTGATCGTGACGCTGCACCTGCTGGGCGGGCTCACGACGATGTCGGTGCTGTGGTGGCTGTCGCTCGCCCCGGCGCGGCGCGACGTCAAGGCCGCCGAGCGGCCGGCACGGCGCCTCGCGGTCGCGGCGCTCGCGGTGCTGGGCCTGCAGATCGCGCTCGGCGGCTGGACCAGCACCAACTACGCCGCGGTCGCCTGCCCGGACTTCCCGACCTGCCAGGGGAGCTTCTGGCCGCACACCGACTTCAAGGACGCGTTCGTGCTGTGGCGCGGCCTCGGCGTCGACTACGAGGGCGGGGTGCTGACGGCCCCGGCGCGCACCGCGATCCACTACACCCACCGCGCGGTCGCGGTGCTGGCGGGGCTGCTGCTCGCCGCGCTCGCCGTCACGGCCTGGCGGCGGGCGCAGACGCCGGCGGTCAGGATCGCGGCCGGCGCGGTCGGGGCCGCGGTCGTGCTGCAGTGGCTGATCGGCGTGAACTTAATCTGGCAGGGCTTCCCGCTCGCGCTCGGCACGGCCCACAACGCCGGTGCCGTGCTGCTGCTGCTCGCCACCCTCGCCCTGCTGCGCCAGCTGTGGCCGGCGGGGCCGCAGATCGGGTTCTCGACCGCCGACGGCCGCGGCCGCTCGGCACAGCCGCCCCGCAGCCCCTAGCGGCGGCGCGCCATGGTAGGCTGCGCGCCCCCGCCTGAGGGCCCGCCGAGGCTCCCGACCCCCATGGCCTCCCGCCCCGACCTGACCGCCGCCCCGGCGCCGCTCGCGAGCTGGCGCGACTTCTACGAGCTCACGAAGCCTCGGGTCGTGGCGCTGATCGCGTTCACCGCGGTGGTCGGCTCGTTCCTCGCGGTGCCCGGCCTGCCGCCGCTCGACAAGCTGGTGCTGGGCGCGCTCGGCATCTGGATGGCGGCCGCCTCGGCGGCCGCGGTCAACCACGTGATCGACCAGCGCATCGACAGCGAGATGGCGCGCACGCGCCACCGCCCGCTGCCGACCGGGGCCGTGCACGAGGGCCAGGCGCTCGCCTTCGCCTTCGCGCTGGCGCTCGGCTCGATGCTGATCCTGACGCTCCTGGTCAACCCGCTGACGGCGCTGCTGACCTTCGGGTCGCTGATCGGCTACGCGATCGTCTACACCAAGTGGCTGAAGCGCGCGACGCCGCAGAACATCGTCATCGGCGGCGCGGCCGGCGCCGCCCCGCCGGTGCTCGGCTGGGCGGCGGTCACCAACAGCGTCGACGCCAACGCGCTGCTGCTGTTCCTGATCATCTTCGCGTGGACGCCGCCGCACTTCTGGGCGCTCGCGATCGCGCGCCGCGAGGAGTACGCCAAGGTGGGCGTGCCGATGCTGCCGGTGGCCTACGGCGTCGAGCTCACGCGCCTGCACATCCTGCTGTACACGGTGCTGCTCGCGCTCGTGACGGTGCTGCCGTGGCTGACCGGGATGAGCGGGCTCGTGTACGCGCTCGCGGCGCTCGCGCTCGATGCGGCGTTCCTGCGGCTCGCGTGGCGGCTGTACACGAGCGGCCGCAGCGACCTGCCGATGCGGACCTTCCGCTACTCGATCACCTACCTCGGGTTCCTGTTCGCGGCGCTGCTCGTCGACCACTACTGGCGCATCGGCGCCTGAGTCGTGCCGGCCCGCCGGGCCGGCTCAGGGGACGGCGAGGGACACCGGGCGGTAGTCGCCCGACAGCACCGTCAGCGTGTCGCCGCTGCGGAACGACCAGCCCTGCCGCTCGCCCACCGTGGCCGTGCCCTGCTCGGGCAGCGTGAGCTCGATGCGGCCGTACTCGCCGGTGCGGGCCCGGCGCGGCTCGACCACGACGTCGATCGCGCGGGTGGAGTGATTCTCGAAGGTCGCGACCAGCTGGCCATCGGTGACCCGGAAGCTGACCTCGACCGGCAGCTGGCGCAGCGCGCTCGCGAGCTCGGTCCGCTGCGTGGCGAGCTCGTGCTCGAGCTCGCTGACGCGCGCGCGCGC
>JAFEDP010000340.1 GCA_018241545.1 Pseudomonadota bacterium | reverse complement strand
AGACGCTCGCGCGCTCGCTCGAACGGATGCGCGGCGAGCTCGTGACGGGTGCGAACCGCCTGCGTGAGGAAATCGAGCGGCGCGCCGCCGAACAGGCGCGGCGCACCGCGCTCGAATCCCAGCTCCGGCATCGGCAGCGGCTCGAGACCGTCGGTACGTTCGCCTCCGGCGTCGCGCACGAGTTCAACAACGTGCTGGTGCCGCTGCTGCTGTTCACCGAGGAGGCCATGGCGGAGCTGCCGGCCGGGCATGCCGCGCGCGCCGACCTCGAGCGCGTGCTGGCCGCCGCGGAGCGCGCCAAGAGTATCGTGTCGCGCATGTTGAGCTTCACCCGGCCGTCGCAGGGCGTGGCCGCCGAGCGCTTGGACCTCGGCGATGCCGTGGCCGATGCGCTCGGCCTGGTCGAGGCCGTGTTGCCGCCCGGCGTCCGGCTGGAGAGGCACATCGCGCGTCCGGGCCCCGTGCTGCACGGAGATTCGACGCTCGTGCACCAGGTCGTGCTCAACCTGTGCTCCAATGCCGAGCGCGCGATGCGCCCGCACGGTGGTACGCTGGTCGTTGCCGTGCAGCAGGTGCAGGCGAACGGCGGCTCGCTCGCCGAACTGCGTGTCCGCGACACCGGCCACGGGATGACGCCGCAAGTACGCGACCGGATCTTCGAGCCGTTCTTCTCGACGGCGGGACGTGCCGAGGGCGCCGGGCTCGGGCTGCCGGTCGTGAAGGGGATCGTGACGGGCATGGGCGGGACCATCGAGGTGACGAGCGAGGTCGGAGTCGGCACCGAGTTCGTGGTGCGGGTTCCGCTGGCCGACGCGCCTCCGGCGGACCCCGCCTAGGGTGGCCCGCCGGCACATGCCCTCGGTACTGGTCATCGACGACGAACCCGGCGTGCGCGAGGCGCTCGAGCGCGTCCTGACGCGAGCGGGCTTCGAGGTGCGGACCGCGGCCGATGGCGTCGCCGGCGTCGACGCCTACCTCGCGCAGGCCACGGACATCGTCGTCGTCGACATCATGATGCCGCACCGCGACGGCATCGACGTGATCCGCCGCATCCGCGAGCGGGCCCCCGGCACGCGGATCCTGGCGATCTCGGGCGGCGGCGACTTCGGTCCCTTCCGCTACCGGCCCGAGGCGATAACGACCGACGCCTACCTCACGCTCGCCGCCAGGACCGGCGCTGACGCCGTGATGACGAAGCCGTTCCGGCGACACGAAATCGTCGCGATGGTCCGCAGCCTCGTCAGTCACTGACCCTTGCCGCGCTGCATCGCCGCGGCGCGGGCGCGCTGTTCGAGCAGCTCGGGGATCGGCAGCGGCACGAGCCCCTCGTCCGACAGGTACCCGTGGTTTCCGGAGGCGCAGAAGCTCAGGAACTCGGCAACGTAATCGACGACCCCGGGAGTCGTCGCGATGCGCGCCTCGTTCACGTAGACGAACAGGGGCCGCACGATCGGATAGCCGCCGGCCGGTAGGGTCGCGCGCGACGGCGCGACGCCGTCGACGGTCGCCGCCTGGATCCGCGACCCGAACTGCTCGAGGTACGAGTACGGCAGCACGGCGTACGCGGCACGCTCGGCGGCGAGTTGCCCGAGCGCGAGTTCGAGGTCATCGAGCGCGACGTAGCGGCCATCGTCGCGCACCGCGCCGCACAGCGCCGTCACGCCCTCGGGCGCGAGGCGCCGGCCGGCCTCGGTCGCGCGACAGGCCGGCTCCATGACGAGTTCCGCGAGCGCGTCGCGGGTCCCGCGTCCCGGCGCGGGACCCAGCAGCCGGATCGGGCGATCGGGTAGGCGTGCATCGATGTCGCGCCAGCGCTGATACGGGTTGAGCACGAACCGGCCGTCGACCGGCACGTATTTCGCGACCGCCCGCCACAGCTGCCCGAGCGTGATCGCGATGCGCGGCTCGCCGACGGGATTGGCGAGCACCAGGCTGTCGTAGCCGATGCGGATCTCGCGCACCGGATGCACGCCGTGTGCCGCACAGTCCGCGCGCTCGGCCGCCGACATCGGGCGCGATGCGCCGACCACGTCGGGCGGCGCGGTACCCGCCGCGGCGCAGAACTCACGGATGCCCTCGCGGGTACCGGTCGAGCGGATTGACGGCGTCGGAAAGCCACTCGAGCGCGCGAAGTGCGTGGCGACGAGCGAGGCGAACGGCGTGACCGTCGAGGACCCGACAATGACGATCGGCGCCTCGTGCGGCGGCGTGCCCGCGAAACACGGGGCCGCGCTGGCGGCCCAGACCACTACCTTAAGTATTGCCCGGCGCACGCGCTCGTCCCTGTGGCTGGCGGTTGGAGGTCGCTGCGATTTCAGCCGGTCAGAACGCATCGTGCAAGCCGCCGCCGAGTGCACAACGGACCGCCTCGCGGACCGGCGCCGAATGCACTAGGCTGCGCATCCCGCCTCGCCGCCATGAGCCCGCCGCATGCCTGGACGCCGTTCCTTCGCCCTCGTGCTGCTGCTCCTGCTCGTCCACCCGGCGCAGGCATCGCGCCCGGACCGGGCGCTCCTCGTCGCCGCCGACACCTGCCAGGCCCCGGCGCTCGCGCTGCTCGGCCGGCTGGTCGCGATCGACTCGGGCACCGAGAACGCCGACGGCGTGTCCGCGGTCGGTACGCTCCTGGCGGGCGAGTTCGCGCGGCTCGGCGGCGAGGTGCGCCGCGTACCGGGCACGGTGCCCGGGGTCGCCGACAGCCTGCTCGCGGTGTTCCACGGCAAGGGCCGGGGACGCATCCTCCTGGTCCCGCACATGGACACGGTCTTCGCGCGCGGCGTCGCCGCGGAGCGGCCGTTCGCGGTCAAGGGCGAGCGCGCGAGCGGCCCCGGCGCGGGTGACGACAAGGACGGTGCGGTGGCCGCCGTGTGCGCGCTCACCGCGCTGCAGGCGGTGCACTTCACGGACTTCGAGCGCATCACGGTGCTCGTGAACTCGAACGAGGAGACGGGCTCCTTCGGCTCGCGCGACCTCATCCAGGCGCAGGCGCGCGAGCACGACGTGGCGCTCGTCCTCGAGAGCGGCATGGACCCCGACGCGCTCAAGACGCGCCGCAAGGGCAGCGCCACGATCACCCTCGAGGTCACGGGCCGCGCGGCCCATGCGGGCGTCGAGCCCGAGAAGGGCCGCAACGCGCTCATCGAGGCGGCGCAGCAGGCGCTCAGGCTCGGGGCGCTCGCGAACCCGGCGCTGCACACCACCGTCAACGCCACCTGGATGCGCGCCGGGACCGTGTCCAACGTGATCCCGGACCATGCCACGGTCCTCGCCGACGTGCGCGTCGAGGAGCCGCAGGAACTCGACCGCGTCGAGCGCGACCTGGCGCGGCAGGTCGCGCAACCGGTCGGGGAGGGCGTGGTGGTCACGGCGACCCTCAAGCGCAGCTTCCCGCCGTTCCCGGCCCGCGCGAGCACCGATGCGCTCGTCGCGCGGGCGCGCGCGATCTACGCCGAGATCGGCCGGACGCTCGGCGCCGGCCCGACCGGCGGCGCCGGGGATGCAGGCTTCGTCGCCGCCACGGGCACGCCGGTGCTCGACGGGCTCGGCTTCGTCGGCGGCGCGCCCCACGGCCCGGACGACTACGTGCTGGTCGGGTCGATCGGGCCGCGCACCTACCTCCTGGCGCGACTGATCGAGGACCTGGCGCGCCGCCCGCCGCCGCGCGACGCCCGCTGAGGCGGGCCGGT